>DATGQR010000001.1:0-9062 GCA_035304105.1 Thermomicrobiales bacterium
TGCTATCCCTGTACTTGCCAATTCAGCAGCGCCAAGTGTATCCCACCAATTCGGTTCAACCGGGCGCGCTGGCGCCTGCCGGAACGGCAAGCACGAGATGTACGTACAGTGTGCACGTTCACTGCCTCGCTGTCAAACCTCGGCGGCTTTCGCAACATGCTCTGCGGAGAGTCATCAGATTCGTAGGGCGCCGGCCACCGGACGCGAGCGCCGACACGTCTATCACCCCTGGTCGGTACGCCTTCAACGTTCGCCACCTGTGACGACTCTGGTTTGGCAGGCCGCACAAACGCCGCCGTGCCCGCCAGCGCGCGAATTCATCACGCTTTCCGGCTGGGCAGCGAGGGTACAATTGAAGGGCTATGAAGAACACTGAAGCTTTCAACGAACGGCTCGCCGCGCTCGCTCCCGAACCAGGTGTTTACCTCTTCAAGAACAACCGTGGCGAAATCATCTACGTCGGCAAGGCGGCTGCGCTGCGCAACCGCGTGCGCTCCTATTTCCAGCGCTCGAGCGGCCGGCTCGATCCCAAGACGCAAGAACTGAAGTCCCAGATCGTCGACTTCGAGGTCATCCGCACGGCCACGCCAGCGGAGGCGCTGATCCTCGAGAACGAGCTGATCAAGCGCCACCAGCCGCGCTACAACGTGATGCTGAAGGATGGCAAGACCTATCCCTATATCCGCATCACCAACGAGGAGTGGCCACGGGTCATCAGCACCCGCCGGATCGTCCACGACGGCTCGACCTACTTCGGCCCCTACACCTCGGCCGGGTCGGTTCACCGCTTGCTCGACCTGCTCAAGCGCCTGTTCCCGTACCGCGCCTGCGACATCGAGATCACCGGCAGGGCCGAGCGGCCCTGCCTGTACTTCCACATCGGGCGCTGCCTCGGTCCCTGCACCGGCGTGGCCGACCGCGACGAGTACATGAGGGCGATCGAGGGCGTCAAGCTCTTCCTGAATGGGCGCGGCGAAGAGCTGATTCCGGCCATGCGCGCCGAGATGGAAGCCGCCGCCGAGAACCTGGACTTCGAGCGAGCCGCCAAGCTGCGCGACGACATCTCGGCCATCGAGCACGTCCTGGAGCGCCAAAACATCGTCTCCGACCGTGGCGACGACATCGACGTGCTGGCCGTGGCCCAGACACCCGGCGGCCAGGCAGGCGTCCAGGCGATCTTCGTCCGCAACGGTAAGATCCTCGGATCGGAGCATTTCCCGCTGGCCGGTACGCGCGTCGATGACGACCCGGCCCAGCTCCTGGAGACTTTCGTGGGGCAGTACTACGAAGACGCGGCCGTCGTCCCGGGCGAGTTGCTCCTGCAGTACGAGCTGCCGGAGATCGACACGCTGCAGGCCTTCCTGGAGCAGCGCCGGGGCCGCAAGGTGACGATCACGATCCCGCAGCGCGGCCGCAAGCGGCGGCTGCTGGAGATGGCCATCGCGTCGGCGGAAGAGAATCTCAAGCAGAGCAGTCTGCGCTGGCTCAACAACGAGCAAAAGCTCACCGCCGCGCTGACCGAACTCTCCGACGCCCTGAGCCTGCCCGGCGTGCCGCGCCGGATCGAGTGCTACGACATCTCGACCCTGCAAGGCACCAACACCGTCGCCTCGATGGTCGTCTTCGAGAACGGCAAGCCCAGCAAGAAGGAGTACCGCCGCTTCTCGATCAAGGAGGTCGAGGGTCAGGACGACTTCGCCTCGATGCATGAGGTCCTGACGCGCCGCTTCAAGCGCTCGCTCGACCAGGAGCAGACTGAGTCGTGGCGCACGATGCCGGACCTGGTGATCGTCGACGGCGGCAAGGGGCAGCTCAGCTCAGCCATGCGCGCACTTTCCGAGCTGGGCGTCGACGTACCGATCGCCGCGCTCGCCAAGGAGAACGAGGAGCTATTCCTGCCCGGCGAGAGCCTGCCAGTCATCCTGCCGCGCGACTCTCAGGCGCTCTACCTGGTCCAGCGCATCCGCGACGAGGCGCACCGCTTCGCCGTCACCTACCAGCGCCGCAAGCGCACCAAGAGCGCGTTCAAGTCGGAACTTGACGACCTGCCTGGCGTCGGCCCGAAGCGCAAGCGTGCCCTGATCCGCAGCTTCGGCAGCGTCAAGAAGATCCGCGAGGCAACGGTGGACGAGATCGCGGCCGTCGAGGGCATCGGACCGCGGCTCGCTCGGGAAATCCACGAAACCCTCAACGCTCGATGAGTGACGCGCAGGCTCAGGACCTGATCGAGCGCATCGCCGAAGCGCTGATGGCGGGCGCGGTGGCAATCATCCCCACCGACACCGTCTACGGCATCGCCGCGGCGCTCGACCGCCCGGACGCCATCGAGCGACTCTATGAGATAAAAGGCCGCCCGGCCGGCAAGCCCATTCCAGTGCTCGTCGACGGCATGGAAACCGCGCTGCGACTCAGTCGCGACTTCCCGGACGACGCCCGCAGGCTCGCCGCAGCGTTCTGGCCTGGCGCCCTCACGATCGTCGTTCAGGCGCGTGAGGGCCTGCCCAAGCGCTGCCTGGGGCCCGGGGACACTGTCGGGCTGCGCATGCCCGATCACGCTGACGCGCTCGCCCTGATCCGGCGCTGCGGTGGAGCGCTGGCCGTCACCAGCGCCAACCCGTCCAGTCAGCCCGAGACGACTAACGCGGACGTGGCCCGGCGGACGCTGGGCGTCGACCTCGTGCTAGATGCCGGTGAGACCCCGGGTGGCGTGGCCTCGACCGTTGTTGACGTGACCGGCGAGCAGCCAAGAATTCTGCGTCACGGTGCTATCGTAGAGGCGAAGATTCGCGACACGCTATCCAGCTGAACGGTGGCAGGCCCGGTTGTTGACCCGCTCGCTTCGATCGATCGTGAAACGGCCGGCAACATGAGTCACCCGGCTGCGCTGTACCGGCTCGTCGTGCCCGCCGGAGTCATCCTCATCATCGCCGCTCTCGCTCACGCCCTCGACCCCCACTATGCCGCGACGCCGTTCATATCTGACGTGGCCCGCGGCTACTACCTGGCTTCGTTCGTTATCCTGGGCCTGGTGATTGCCGGCGAAGTCGTGCGCCGCACGCTCGCCGCACCGGAGATCCCGACCGCGATCGCCGGCTGGGCGCTGGTCGTCGGCGCCGCTACCCTCGGCTTCGCCGGGCACCGAAGCGTCGCATTCATCGTCATCGTCCTCGCTCTGGCCGCCGCCGAAGCGGCGACGCGCGAGACTCAGCCGGACGCGCCGCAGTCCTATCGCGCCCTCATCGGGCAAGCCGCGACGTTCGCGCTCCTCTGGCTGCTGCTGTTCGGGCTGGTCGAGTATCACCTGCGCTGGCTCTACGCGTTTCCCATCGCGGGATCGGCCGGTGCGCTCGCCTACCTCCGGCACGCTGGCACGGCACGGCCCCTCACGCGCGGCGACCTGTTGACGGCCGCAGTGCTCGGACTGGCTGCGATCCAGATGGTCGCCGCGGTATCGTTCCTGAACGTCAGCGCGGCTACTGCGGCGACCTTGATCGCCCTTGCGCTCGCTGGCGTGTATCTGGCCGGGCAAGTCGAATGGAGACGGGGCGCACGGTGAGCCAGCCGGGACAGGCAGGCCTGTTCGACCGCGATGAAGAGGAGACGACGCAGGCGTTCGGCCCGCTCGCCGCGCGCATGCGTCCGCGCACGCTCGACGAGTTCGTCGGGCAGGACGAGGTACTCAAGCCGGGCAGCGTCGTCCGCAACATGGTCGAGCGTGACCGGCTCTCTTCGCTGATCCTCTGGGGTCCACCGGGCGTCGGCAAGACGACGCTGGCGCGCCTGCTGGCGAAGGACTCCAGGGCTGAGTTCGTCCAACTCTCGGCGGTCTCGTCAGGTGTCGCCGACTTGCGTCGCGTGGTGGCTGAGGCGCAGGAGCGTCAGCGCATGTACCGCCGCCGCACCGTGCTCTTCATCGACGAGATCCACCGCTTCAATAAGGCCCAGCAGGACGCCATCCTGCCCTATGTCGAGGACGGCACGGTGGTGTTGATCGGCGCGACCACCGAGAATCCATCGTTCGAGGTCAACGCGCCGCTCCTCTCGCGCGCCAGGGTCATCGTCCTCAAGCCCCTGGAAGACGAGCACATCCGCGAGATCGTCCTGCGAGCGCTGCACGACCGCGAGCGCGGCCTGGGCGCCGACGAACTCTCCATCGACGACGATGCCCTGGAACTGCTGGTCAACCTCGCCAACGGCGACGCGCGCTTCGCGCTGACCTCGCTCGACATGGCCAGCGTCGGCGCCCAACCGGGCGGCACGATCACCCGCGAGCTGGTGGCCGGCGCAACCCAGCGCCGTGCAATGGTTTATGACAAGTCTGGTGAGGGGCACTTCGACACAATCTCGGCGCTCCACAAGTCCATGCGCGATTCCGACGACACCGCCGCCCTCTACTGGCTGGCGCGCATGCTCGAAGGCGGCGACGACCCGCTCTACATCGCCCGCCGCCTGGTCCGTTTCGCCAGCGAGGATGTCGGGCTGGCAGATCCGCAGGCGCTCCCGTTGACGATGGCCGCTCAGCAGGCCGTCCACTTCATCGGCATGCCCGAGGCGGCCCTGGCACTCTCCCAGGCCGTCGTCTACCTCTCGCTGGCGCCGAAGAGCAACGCCATCTACCGCGCCTACGGCGAGGCCCGGCAGGACGTCGAGCAGACCCGCAACGAGCCCGTCCCGGCCCATCTGCGCAACGCCGTCACCGGTCTGATGCGCAGCATCGGCTACGGGCGCGGATACCAGTACGCCCACGACGACGAGGAAGCGGCAACATCTCAAGTCAATCTGCCCGAGAACCTGAAGGACCGCGAATACTACCGGCCAACCGGCCGCGGCTTCGAAGCCGAGTTGGCCGAGCGCCGTCGCCGCATTCGCGAGTTGAAGGCGCGCCGCATCCAGGAGCAACACGCTCGTGAGGCCGGGGGAGGAACCGAATCAGAATGAGTTCCACAATCTCACGCACCGGGCGCGCCACCAGCGAACTGCGGCCGGTCACCATCGAGACCGGCGTCGCGCCGTATGCCGAGGGGTCCGCCCTGATCGCCTGCGGCAACACGCGGGTCTGGTGCACGGCCACCGTCGAGGAGCGCGTGCCACCGTGGCTCACCGGGAAGGGTCAGGGCTGGGTCACGGCCGAGTACTCGATGCTGCCCCGCTCGACCCATACGCGCATCAATCGCGACCGCGCCAGCGGCTCTGGACGCTCGCAGGAAATCTCCCGGCTGATCGGCCGCTCATTGCGCGCCGGTATCGACCTCAAACGCCTGGGGGAGCGCATGATCACGGTCGATTGCGACGTGCTCCAGGCCGACGGCGGCACGCGCACGGCAGCGATCACCGGCGGCTTCGTCGCGCTTGAACTCGCTTGCCGGATGCTGGCGCACACCAGGGTCATCCCGCGCTCACCGATCACCGACCGCGTCGCGGCGGTCAGCGCCGGCATCATCGCGGGCGAGCCGCGCCTTGACCTCGACTATCAAGAGGATTCCGCGGCCGACGTCGATTGCAATGTCGTGATGGATGCGCGCGGTCGAATCATCGAGTTGCAGTCAACCGCGGAGCGGAGCGGGTTGACCCGGGAGCACCTAGGGACCCTGCTCGACATGGCGGCCGCAGGGATCGAGCAGCTCATGGCGATCCAGCGGGCAGCTGTGGAGGGCGCCGCCCGCTAGAGCTTGTTGACCACCAGTTTGGAGACGGCCCGCAACGTCTCGAAGACGCCCTGACCGTTGACCGCCGACGCTTCGAAGCGCGGCACCTTGATCGTGTTGAGGTAGCGGTCGAGCACCGGCGTGGGCAGCGCAGTCGGCAGATCCATCTTGTTGTATTGCATGACCAGCGGGTAGTCGACCAGCCGCTTGCCCTGGTTCTTCAGGTTCTGAGCCAGCTCGCGCAGGCTCTGGAGGTTGTCAGCCAGGCGGTCGCGCTGCGCGTCGGCGACGAAGACCACGCCGTCTGCGCCATTGAGCACTGCCACGCGGGTGCGCTCATAGAGCACCTGACCCGGGACGGTGTAGAGGTGAAAGCGGATCGAGAAGCCGTGCACCTTCCCGAGCTCGAGCGGCATGAAGTCGAAGAACAGCGTTCGCTCGGTCTCGGTAGCGATCGAGAGCAGGTCGCTACGGCCGTTCGCCGGGATCTGCGAGTGGATGTACTGGAGGTTGGTCGTCTTCCCACACAGTCCCGGACCGTAGTAGACGATCTTGCCGTGAATTTCGCGCGCGGCAACGTTAATGAGCGCCATTGCTACTTCTTCTCTTCCTTCGCCGCCGGTTTCGACGGGGCGTCGTCCTCAGCGCCGAAGATCAGATCAATCGTATCGGTAGCCGCCTTCGCCATCCCAGCGCTCATCTGCGAGCGGCGACTCTCGTTGCGCTCGATGACGAGGTGGAGCACCGAGGTGAGCGACTCGGTGGCGCGCTTGGCCAGCACCTTGACCAGACCCAGATGGGCCTGGTGATCGAAGACGACGACGAGCAGCCAGCGGCCCTCGACGGTCTCGGTAAAGATCTTCTCCTTCATGCCCTCCTGGACGAGGACCCGGAAGTTCTCTTCCTTGAGCAGCCTCGCCATCTCCTGCGAGGAGGCATAGGTCCCGGCGAGCAGCGCGCCAAGGTGCATCATCTCGGCCTGGTGACCGTTGCCCTGCCAGGCCAGCACCTGACCCGCCCGGTCGAGGAGCATGCTGTATGTCGCGCCCGTCTCATCCATGAGCCGCTCGAGACACTTCTGAATCATCGCGGACTCTTCGGGCCCGACGATGAGGTTCGTCAGGTCGGGATCAAATCTACCCGGAATAAGCGATTCCATTGCACCTACATTCGTGCGCTACGATGATCGCTCAGGCATACGCTCGGAGTTCGTCGCAGGTTAGACGCCAGCGAGTCGGACTCGCTCGTCACCAGGTCCTTGCGAGACGCTTCCGATGACCCTGCTGCCCTCGATGCCGGCCAGCAACTGCTCGGCATCGTCCGGGCGGCTCACAAGCACGAACCCGATGCCCATATTGAAGACGCGGTAGCACTCGCTCGCGGCGATGTCGCCCACCTCGGCGACGTAGGTCATCAACCTTGGGGGTTCCCAGCTGGTCGCGTCGACCTCGGCGACCAACCCATCCGGAATGATCCGGCTCAAATTGCCCGGTATGCCCCCGCCGGTGATGTGCGCCATGCCCTGGATGCTGCCCGCCTCGACTGCGCCCCGAATATCGTTCAGGTAGCAGTAGTGCGGCTCCAGCAGCGCTTCGGCTAGCGAGCGCGACGCATCCCACGGCAACGCTGCCTTCAAACGTTCCCGTGCTTGTTCGTCTGCTTCATTAAGCCCGAGCGCGGCGCGGATCAGGGAGTACCCATTAGTGTGAAATCCTCGGCTCGGAAGTCCAAGCAGAACGTCCCCCGCCCGTATCGAGGTACCGTCGATGATCCGATCCTGGTCGACCAGGCCCAGGATCACCCCGGCGACATCGTAGTCGTCGCCGTGGTAGACGCCCGGCATCTCGGCCGTCTCGCCGCCCAACAGCGCCACGCCAGCGGCCGCGCAGGCGTCGGCCATGCCTTCGATCACCGCCCGGGCGACCTCGACATCCAGCTTGCCGGTCGCGAAATAGTCGAGGAACGCGATCGGCGTCGCGCCACAGGCCAGGATGTCGTTGATCGAGTGGTTGACGATATCGTGGCCGATGCCGTCGTGTTTGCCGGCCAGCGAGGCGACCTTCAGCTTCGTGCCCACGCCGTCGATACTGGCGACCAGCGTGGCGCCCTCCGAGGCCGGACCGATGCGGTAGAAGCCGGCAAAGTGCCCCAGCCCGCGCAGCACTCGCTCGTTGTGGGTGCGCGCAACGGCTCCACCGATCGCCCGTACCAGCGCGTCGCCCGCATCGATGTCAACACCAGCGCCGCGATAGTCCATCCCGGTCCGGTGTGTGTCCTCGCCGGAGGTCATCGCCAGGCGCCTAGAGCTGCGCGACGGCTGCGCGGAACTTGTCCGCCGAGCGCCGCAGGACGATGCGAAGTTGCCCCAGATTCATCGCGCCCGCCTCGGCGACCGCGACGAGCAGCGCGTCATCGTTCAACGGCATCAGCGTCACGATGTGGCGCTCGTACTCCATCGTCGTCAGGCGCGCCATATCTTCATCGAGCTCTTTGGCGAGCTCGCTCATCATCAGCAAGCCGGGCGCCGCAACCGCCGCCAGCATCTCTGCGTCGACATTGCCGTCCGACGCGGAATCGACGAGCAGACCGTCCATGCCGACGACTGCCGCCAACTGGAGCCCGTGTTGCGACTGCAGGTGCTCCAGCAGGTCAGAGAGATTCTGCGGGTTGTCCGACATGGCAGGTCCTCCTCGTACGAGTGGCTTGGTGCGAGCGCTTCGCTTCAGGCGAATTATAGTGTACGTTCGCGGAGATTCACTCGTCCGAAGGTACTGATTCCCGCGCACCGAAGCCATCCGCCTCGACCGGCTCCAGAGCAAACTCGCGAAACCGCTCGGCAAACCGGCTGGGCACGAACCCGGTAATCAACGTGCCATTCTCGCGGTACACCTCGTCCTCGACCTGTCCCAGCCGGTGGAAGACATCGACCAGGTCGGCGTTGGTATAAGGAATGCAGACCTCGAGGTAGGTATAGCTGGCCGTCGCCGAGAGCGTCTCGTCAATGCGCTCGAGAAGCTCGTCCAGCCCTTGCCCGGTCATCGCCGAGATCGGCACGAAGTCCGGCGGGAGGTCCAGGACCGGCAGCGCCGGCTGGACGCCGTTGTCGCTCTCCAGTAGATCGACCTTGTTGAGCGCCGTGATGACCGGTCGGTCATCCAGCTTCAGGTCGTCCAGGATCTCGATGACCGTGTCCGACTGCTCGGCCGCGTCGGGGTGGGTTACGTCGACGACGTGCAGCAGGATCGACGCCTCTTCGATCTCCTCCAGGGTCGCTCGGAACGCGGCGATCAGCGATGGCGGCAGGTTATTGATGAAGCCCACGGTATCGGTGATCAACGCCTCGCGGCCGCTCGGCAATCGCAGCCGCCGCGTCGTCGGGTCGAGCGTGGCGAATAGCTTGTCCTCCTGGAGGACGCC
>DATGQR010000002.1:0-4151 GCA_035304105.1 Thermomicrobiales bacterium
TAGTGCCGTCGATTCTCGAGCAGCCCGCCGCACTTGTGCTGGCGGGCTGCTTTGTTCGGCTACTGGAGGTGTCCTCAGTACCGGACGACGTCAGTACCGGACGACGTCACCGTCGGACGCGCCGGGCAGGTCGCGCGGCGAGGGAGTCCAGTTGATCTGCTCGAGAGCGTCAGTGAGCGCGGCGACCATGTAGCGCGACTCGGATGCCAGCGCGAGATATTGGAAGCCTTGCTCGATGCGCATGTTCATACCCTTGACACCGGACGTGTGGATGCCCGGCGCGACACCGACCTTCTGGGCCGTCTTCAGGATATGGTCGATGGCTTCTACCACCTGAGGGTGATCGCTCTCCAGCGGCGTGCCGATGCCGAGCCCCATCGAGGCGGCCAGATCGTTCGGGCCGATGAAGCAGGCATCGACGCCGGGCACGCTGAGGATCTCCTCGCAGTTCTCGACGCCTTCGATGTGCTCGATCTGCAGCACGAGCAGGATCTCGTCGTTGGCGCGCGCGTAGTAATCGCTGGTGGCCGCGCGGAAGCTCAATGCGTGGCCGCTACCGCCGACGCTGCGCCGCCCGAGCGGGTGGTAGCGCGTCGCCTCGACGGCCTGCTCGGCCTCTTCGCGGCTGTTGACCATCGGCACGACGATGCCCCAGGCGCCGGCATCCAGCACCCGCTTGAAGTTCTCGGGAGTGTTCCAGGGAATGCGCACCATTGGAGCGGCGCCGTGGGCGCTGATCGCGCTGAACATGCGCGCCAGCGTCAGGATGTCGACCGGGCTGTGCTCGGCGTCGACGGTCAGCCAGTCGAATCCCAGCCTGGCGACCAGCGCCGCCGCCTCCGGACTGGGGATCGAGAGCCAGGTGCCGATCGACGGTTCACCCGCTTCCAGCCTGCGTCGCGCGTGATTCCCCAGCATTGCACTTGCTCCCGTCCTACGTTTGCGGTCCCTTGCGGGCAGGTCGACGTTCGCCACCTGGCGCATTGTAGAGCAGGCGACGGCTAGGGCCGGACGGCGATCCCGGATGGCTCGGTGAACTCACGCGAGCCGAACATCTTGCCGCCCTCCACGACCAGGAAGTCAGTGTCGAATTCGAGCTGCTGGAGGTTGCTGGGAGGTTCCGCGCTGTAGCCGACGTACAACATGCCATCCAGTCCGCTCGCCAGTCCGGAGATGGCGGCGCGGCCATGCCACTGTCCGACGTAGTTCCCGTCCAGCGTGAAGATTTGGACGCGGTCGTTCCCGGTGTCGGCGACGACGAGGGCGCTGGCGGGCTCGATCACGGCGATGGCGACCGGCCGGATGAACTGGCCATTCCCGATCCCTTCGCCACCCCATACCGCGAAGACCGCCCCGAACGGGTCGAGCTTCTGCACGTGGTGGTTGGCTGTGTCTGTGACATAGATGAATCCCTGGGAGTCGACGGCGATGCCGTGAGGGTCGTGGAACTGGCCGGGATCGAAGCCGTGCCCATCGTCGCCCGGACCATCGCCGCCGATCACCCGCAGTACCGCGCCATCCGAGGCGTGGACCTGAATCCGATGGTTCTCGCTGTCGACGACGTAGACGTTCCCATTGGCATCGAGCGCGACGCCAAGCGGCGTATCGTAGCGCCCGGCCTGCGTACCGTAACCGCCCCAGACGTCTCGAAGCGCTCCAGTCGAGTCGAAGACCTGCACGCGGTCATGGAGCGAATCGCTGACGAAGAAGGTGCCGTCGCCAGCGACGGCCACGCCCCAGGGACGGCCAAAGCTCCCGACCTCGGCTCCGGAGGCGCTGACGAGCTCGACGATATCGCCGGCCGCCGTCATGCGCTGGATTCGCAGCAGGGCCTCGTCGATGACTACCACCGTCCCGGACGCGACGTCGAAGGCGAGATCGCGTGGCCGGACGAACTGGCCCGCCTCGAGCCCCATCGAACCGACGCTGTACAGGTGGTTACCGTCAAAGTCGAACTTCTGGACGCGGTGATTGCCGGTGTCGGCAACGTAGACGCTGTCGCTAGAGTCGATCGCCAGGCCGGCCGGAGCTTCGAACTGGCCATTAGCCGACCCGGACGCGCCCCAACCCAGAATGTAGCGGCCATCCGCGGTGAACTTCAGGACGCGGTCGTTCTCCGTGTCGGCGACGTAGACGTTCCCGGCCGCGTCGACGGCCAGGCCAGCCGGGTTCGCGAACGGCGAACCGGAGCTTGAGCCGTCCCACCAGTCGATCAGCCGCCCCTCCTCATCGAACCGCTGCACCCGGCCATTCCCCGCGTCAGCCACATAGACATAACTGTGACGAGCGGCGACGGCCAGAGGACGATTGAACTGGCCAGGTTCCGAACCGGACTGCCCCCAGGCGAGCAACAGGTTGCCGCTCGCGTCGAACTTCTGGATGCGGTTGTTGCCGGTGTCGGCGACGAAGACGGCGCCCGATTCGCTGACCGCGAGCCCCTCCGGCCAGCGGAACCTCCCCGGCTCCTCGCCGAAACCGCTCCAGCTGCCGAGTGGCTCGCCCTGCGGGCCAACCTTGTAGATCGCGTGCTCCTCGAAGACTGCCAAATAGAGCGAGCCGTCTGGCCCCGCCGCGATGCGCGCAGGAACGTCGAATATCGCCTGGCCGTCCGGCCCTCCAATGGCCGCCAGCTCAACGCCGTCCGGCCCGAGAATGGTCACCGAATGGCTACCGGTGTCGGCAACGTAGACGCTGCCGGGCGGCGGTTCGAGGGGCGCGTTCGCGGTCGGCGTGGCAGTTGGCTCGTCATCCGTCGGCGTTGGTCGGGGAACCGTGGCGGTAGGTTCCAGGGGCGCGGTAGCGGTTGCGGAGCGAGGTGTCGATGCGGTCGAGGTCGGAGAAGGCGACGTAGGTATCACGGTCTCAGCTGTGATTATCGGTCCATTGGTTGCTGACGCTATTGCGAATGCCGTGGGGTTCCCCGCCGGGTCCGCGTCGGCGCTCAAGATACGCGTACCGAGCGCATACGCCGCCGCGCCGAGCGCGCCAGCGACAAGGGCGCCGACGAAGACGAGGGCGACGAATCCGGCCGCGCGCGGGGTAGAGCGGTCATGTCGAGAGCGCACGCGCAAGCCTACCGGGTGAGAGTGGCGATCGACACCGGCAAGCCGAACGCGCCGGCAGCCGATGCCGAGCCGTCCCAGGCTCGCAGGAAATCGCCATTCGGGCTGAAGACCTGCACGCGCGCTCCCAGGCTATCGACGACCTGCAGGTTGCCTTCGTGGTCGATGGCGATGCTCGCCGGAGCCTGGAACTGGCCGTCACCAGCGCCGCTTCCCCCGAAGCCGGCAACGACGTTGCCGTCCAGATCGAGCACCTGGACCCGGTCGTTCCCCCGATCGACCACATAGACAAGATCGCCCACAATTTCGATATCGGTCGGACTGCTGAACTGGCCCGACCCATCGCCCTGCTCGCCCCAGGTCGCCAGGTGCTCGCCGGCGCGCGAGAAGACCTGCACGCGGTGATTGCCCGTATCGGCGACGTAGACGCTATTCCCAGCGACGGCAATACCCTGCGGCGCGCTAAACTGGCCATCGCCCTGCCCGGAACCACCCCATTCGGCCTGAACGGAGCCATCGTCCAGGTTCAACACGATGATCCGGTCGTTGCCGCTCTCGACGACGTAGACGAGCCCGTGGTCGTCCACCGCAACGGACACCGGGCGGGAGAACGGCGAGCTATCAGGGCCTGGAGACTCGATCACCCTCATGAAATCTCCATCGGCATCGAAGATCTGGATGCGGCTGTTCCCGGCATCGGCGACGATGATCGAGTCGTCCGGGCCGGTAGCAACTCCCCGGGGGTCCGACAGCCGCCCCTCGGCCGCCAGCGCGCTGCGGATGATGCCGAGATACTGCCCCTCGATCGTTAGGCGGGTGAGGATGCTGTTGACGCTCTCGGTCGCGACGAGCGCGGTCTTTTCCCAGTTGAGATTGATATCGTGAGGTGCGACGAAGGGCACGTCGGAACCGATCGGCGCCGGCCAGGCGGCGAGTTCGTTGCCCTCGAAATACCACTTGACTACCCGGCGGTTGCCACTATCGGTGATGTAGAGCAGAGCGTCGTGGTCGATCGTCAGACTGGTCGGGCTGTTGAGTTGCCCTTCACCTTCGCCCAGCTCGCCATGCACCCAGAGGAACACGCCTGTT
>DATGQR010000003.1:0-10328 GCA_035304105.1 Thermomicrobiales bacterium
TAAGGCGCCTTGGATCGCGTTGACGACGTCAGCCGCGCGCTGCGGGTCGCTGTCGTCGGCGTGGATGAAGAGGGTGTTGGTCGAGGTCTCGTTCGAGATTCGCAGGGCGCCGCGGGCATGCCCCGGGTCAACATCGAGCCCGGCTGCGGCGATGGCGTCGGCGACGAACTCGGGACTTGTGATCAGGGGCGCCAGGCCGTTCAGCCGCACTTTGGCGTACTGGTCCAGCCAGTAATCAGCCGGCTCGGCGACGGCGGCGACCCGCCCGGTGGCCGTATAGGTCTCGTCCTCACTCGCCACCAGCAGATACCCGGTGAGCGCCGCGACGAGGGCGGTCAACGCGATGACCCACCAGCGCCGCAGGAGTTCCGGCGCCAGTTCCTCGGGTCGCATCACCGCGCATCACCCGGCACCACGCCGAGCACGTCCAGCCCGGTGACGGCGCTCGCAGCCGGCGCGTCCGGCAGCGTGTCATCAAGGTATTCCAGAAGCATCGCGAGCAACAACCCGAAGCCACCTGCGACGATCACCGCCAGCGCGTATGTCAGGCGCATGCGCGTCGTATCCGCCTCAGCGTTGATTGGCACCTGGACCGGCCGCACGATTATCGGCAGTTCGAAGGTCTCTGGGCCCGCATAGGCGTAGAAGTTTTCGTCGACCTCGGTGGCCGCGGCGCTGGCGATCACCACCGCCCGGCCGTGGTCCGACGAGGACGCCGAGATCGTGAGGATGCGGTGCTCTCGCGACCCCGACAGCGCGTTCTCCACCTCGTCGCTGGAGATCGGGATGCCCTGGTCGTTCAGGCGCTGCGCCACTCCGGCCGCGAAGACATTGCCGCGCACGACCTCGGTCAGGTCATCGAGGATGAAGTCGGTCGAGAGCAGGTCATAGTAGTCGTCGAACTCGTAGTCGGTCTCCGTCGTCTGGTCGGAGATCTTGCTGATCGAGACGCGCGCCTCGGCAGTGTAGACGGGCGAGCGAGTGAGATCGAGATATGCCACGAGCAGGAGCACGAGCGCTGGCAGGATGAGGATCGCCAGCCAGCGCCGGCGGATGATGTCAACGTACGCGCGAAGTTCCATTTGGCTTCAGCTACCCCCGCCCCGCCCGGCACAGTTCCCGGTCGACGATCGCGCGAAGCTCGCGCTGGAAGCGCTCCGTCGAGAATTTGCCGGCATGCTGGACCAATCGCTCGGTGTCGAACGATAGCATCTCGAAGCGCCGCACGGCCTCGATCAGCGCTTCGACCGTCTGCTCCTCCACCCACACCCCGGTCTCGTCCGGCAGCACCGAATCGCGCACGCCGCCGCGCGCCAGCGCAATGACCGGCCTGCCGGCCGCCTGGGCCTCGACCTGGGTGATCCCAAAGTCGTCTTCCGACATGAACACCGCCGCCCGGCAACGCGCCATCAGGGCGCACACCTCCGCGTCGCTGACATAGCCCAGGAAGCGGATATTCGGCCCCGCCACGCGCTGCAGCGCAGCCCGGCCACGTCCGTCGCCTGCGATCAGCAACGGCAGGCCCAGCTGGTTGAAGGCCTCGACGATCAGGTCGATACGCTTGTACGGCACCAGGCGCGAGACAACCAGGAAGTAGTCGCCAACCTCTCCGGGCGGCGCCGGGCGAAATTTGTCGACGGCCACCGGCGGGAAGACGATATCAGCGTCCCGCCGCCAGAACGCCCGGATGCGGTCGCGCACCGCGGTCGAATTGGCCACCAGCCGGGTGATCCCGCGCGCCGACAGGCGGTCCTCACGGCGCAGAAGGCGCATCAGCGGGGGCAACACTTTGCGCGCCGGGCCGGGCACCGACTCGCGCTCGCAATACTGCTCGAAGTTCCAGGCGAAGCGCATCGGCGCGTGGATGTAGGCGATGTGCAGCGCGCCGGGCGGTGTGGGCGCCAGCTTCGCCCAGGCGCTCGATGTCGACAGCACAAGGTCGCACTCCGGCAATTGCAGCCGCTTGAACGCTAGCGGATAGAGCGGCAGCGCCCATTGGTGGCGCTCGTGGATGCGCGGCACGCGGTCCATCCAGGTCGAGCGGATGTCCCACTGGCGATACTCCGGCGGCATTGCCCGTGGGTCATAGATCGAGGTGAAGATCGGCGCGTCGGGAAACATTGCGCGCATCGCTTCCAGCACGCGCTCGGCGCCGCCGTACTGGTTCAGGTAGTCGTGGACGATGACCGTCCGCGGCGGAGTCTGCTCGCAGTCGGCGCTAATATGCTCCACGGGCAGTGACGATGGCCGGAACGGTGCGCAGCATCGTCTTGATATCGAGCCACGGCGACCAGTTCTCGGCGTAATACAGATCGAGCCGCACCATCTCGTCGAAGCTGAGGTTGCTCCGCCCGTTCACCTGCCACAGCCCGGTCAGTCCTGGCAGCACCAGCAGCCGGTCGAAGTGCCACTCCTCGTACTCCGCTACTTCGGGCGGGATCGCCGGGCGCGGCCCGACGACGCTCATCTGCCCGAGCAGCACGTTGATGAACTGCGGCACCTCGTCGAGGCTCGAGCGCCGCAGGATGCGCCCGACGCGCGTGCGGCGCGGATCGTCCTTGAGCTTGAAGAGCAGGTTGCCGTTGCCATGGCGGGCCTCCAACTCGGCGCGGCGCGCCTCGGCGTCGGCCACCATCGTGCGGAACTTGTAGCAGATGAAGCGCTTGCCGTTGCGTCCCACGCGCTCCTGCTTGAAGAGCACCGGGCCCGGCGAGTCCAGCTTGATCGCCAGCGCGATCAGCAAGAACAACCAGGAGAACGCGACCAGCACAAAAGTCGAGACGGCGATGTCCATCGTGCGCTTGATGAAGAAGTTCCAGCCGGAGATCTGCGGCGGCTTGAGCCCGATCAGCGGCATGCCGGCGACCTCGTGAATATTCACGTTGTCGAGCGCCATCGTGTAGAGGTCTGGCACCAGCTTGAACTCGACGTCGTACTGGCGGCAGAGGTCGATCATCTCGACGATGCGGTCGTGCTCGCGCGGCGGTAGCGCGATGATAACCTCGTCGATCTGCTGCGTGGCGACCACTTCGCCGAGCCGGTCGGTTCCGCCGAGGTGAAGCGGCCGCACCACGGCCGACGCTGTCGCGACGGCCAGCTCCTCGTGCGGTTCGCCATCATCGAGGTAGCCGACGACCTCATAGCCGAGCTGAGGTTGCCCGAACATCCACTGCATGATGCGCCGAGCGGCGCGGCCCGACCCGATCACGGCAACCCGGTCGACCCCGATGCCACGCGCCCATAGCCGCTCGCGAGCCATGCGCACCACGACGCGCGCCGTCAGCATCAGAATGATCGCAATCGGCACGGCGGCGATAAACACGAGCCGCGAGGGGTAGAAGCGCTGGAAGAACGCCGTCAGAATGACCAGCGCCATCGCGATCACAACGCCGCTGGAGATGCTCCAGGCCTCGTCAAGCAATGTCGCCCAGCGCGGCAGGCGGTAGAGGCCCTTCGCCTGGAAGACCAGCACCGACAGGGCCATGAATAGCAGGATCTGGTAAGTGAAGAACGATAACGGCTGATGGGACGCGGCCGGCACATCGCCGCCGAGGTTCAATGAGAATCGCATCCAGTAGGAGATGATGAACGCGGCTCCGGCCAGCAGCGCATCTCCCGACATGCGAGCGGCTACGACCACCCATCGAGGGGCATCGATCAGGCCCCGGTGTTCAACACGCCCATTCGCCCCCACAGCGTCTGGCGTCCTCTCACCAGCTACCGGACACCCGATCCGGGCGTCCAGCCGGCGCCCCCGGGGCGCCCGCCAATGGCGCAGTATAGCACAACCAACCCACCGCCATCGCCGAACACCCCGCGAACGTACGCGATTATCCCATTCAAATGCGCCTCGCCTCCGGCCGGCTTGCTACCATCCAGATGACGAACCGCGAGCTGACAGGACGAGGACGACATGCAACGTCTTTGGACCCCCTGGCGCATGACTTACGTGACAACGTCCGGTGACGAGGCCTCAAGCGGGTCACGCGGCGATATCTTCGTCGAGGCCCTGAAAACCGCTGACGCACCCGATTCGCTCGTTGTCCACCGCGGCACGCACGGCTTCGTCGTCATGAACCTCTACCCCTACAACACCGGTCACGTCATGGTGGTCCCGAACCGCAAGGTGGCCTCGCTCGAAGATCTGAACGACGACGAGGCCGCAGAGCTGATGCTGCTCCTGAAGCGCGCGATGACGGTGGGACGCGCCGTCCTGCGCTGCGACGGCTTCAACGCCGGGCTCAATGTCGGCGCGATCGCCGGCGCCGGAGTCGCCGACCACCTGCACTTCCATCTCGTCCCGCGCTGGCTGGGCGACGCCAACTTCATGCCGATCACCGCCGGCACGATGGTCTTGCCAGAGCTGCTGCCGGCGACGACCGCACGCTACAAGGGGGAGTTCGCGACGCTGGCCGTCCGGGATGCCGACCCGGGATGTCGCCGCACCGCGGGCGCGTTGGTTTACCTGCCCGACGAAGGCAAGCTCGTCTTGCGCCGCGCGGCGGACGGCTCGATCATCGTGCCCAAGGGCAAAATCGAGGCCGGCGAGTCCGCATCCGACGCCGCGCGACGTGAGATCCACGAGGAAACGGGATACCGCGCGACGATCACTGACTGGTGCGGGATCGATCAATTCGAAGTCGACGGCCGGCGGTTCCACGTCGTCGTCTTCTTCGCCGTCGGCGAGGCAACGCCCGACACCCGGGAACACCTGGGCCGCGACACGATCCTCGTTGATCCGAGAGAGGCCGTCGAAGCCGTGACCTTCGACGGTCAGAAGCCACTCGTCCAGCGCGCGGTCGAGCTGATCGACCGCGACTTCGGGTCGGGCGGGGTGTAATGCGACAGCTGACGTGGCTGGTTGCGCTATGTCTGGCGGCACTGCCGTTCGTAGCGGCGCCCCAGCAGGGCGGCGCCCCGATCGGCGTTTATATCGCGTTGGGCGACTCCATCCCGGCCGGCATCGGCTCCAGCCTGCCCCGCGAGCGCTCCTATCCCGCGCTTGTCCTCGGTTACATGGAGTCCCATCTGGGCGGCCAGGTCATCATCGAGAATCTCGCCGAGCCGGGCGCGACCGCACAGTCATTCCTCGACGGTGGCCAGCTCGCCCGCTACCAGGAGCTGGTGACCGAGATGACCGACTCCGGCATGCCGGTCCTGGCCGTCACTGTGACGCTGGGCGGCAACGAAGTCCTCGACCTCATCGATGCAACCAATCCGCAACGACAGGTCGCGCTCGATGCATTTCGTGTCTCACTCGGCCAGGCGCTGGCTCAGATCCGCGCGGCTGCTGGGCCGGAAACGCCGATCGCGATCACGACGATCTACGACCCGACCGGCACCCCGGCCAGCATCCAGTTCACCGACGCCTGGTGGATCGCGCGCTTCAATGACGTCATCCGCGAGCTGGCACAAGTCAACGGTGTGGCCGTCGCTGACGTTGCTGAGGCATTCGCACAAGCGACCGGCGAACTGACGCGTTTTCCGGTTGACCCACACCCAACAAATGCTGGTCACAGGAAGATCGCCCAGGTGACCTGGGGCGCGCTGGGTTACGACGACACAGGGCCTGAGATCGAGGTGCTGTCGCCGCTGGCCTCGGTCCGTCTGACGCCCACGCTGCGCTTCACGACCTCAGAGCCGGTCGTGCCCGAGAGCATGCGCCTGGCAACTGACGCAGACCTGACGCTTTACCCGCTGATCCAGCTGAGCGACACCGAGTTCGTCGCGCTGCTGGAATTGAACACCCTCGCGCCGGGGACAGTGACTATCACGATCTCCGTCACCGATAACGCCGGGAACCAGGGGGAAGTCGAGCACAGCTTCATCTTCGCTCCGGAGTCGTAGCGCCCGGCAGCTTCTCGTGTTCCACGGCCAGCGCGGCAATCGGACATTCGAAGCAGCGCAGCTCGCGGCAGCGCTCGCGGGCGATGCGATGTAACCCCTGCTCTTCCAGCGCCAGCTTGACCGGGAACCGGGCGTCACCCACGATCTGCCGCCGAGCCGCGCGCGTCACCTGATCGTCGACCGCGCCAGGCAGGTCCTCCCAGAGATCGGCGACCTCCTCAGCCAGATCGTCGTCGCGCATCACGTCCGCGTAGGCAGCCAGGAACGGGGCGAAGACATTGACGATGATCTGCCGCCGGCGGCTTGCGCCGATCGGCGGTTCGGCGCCGGCCAGCCACTTGTCCCAGCTCCGGCCAGCGTCGAGAGGCAGGCCGAGGAATGTGGACAGCAATCCATCTGGCGCGCTGCGCTGGACAAGCCAGCCGAGGGATGCCAGCCGAGCCGCGGGATGATTCCGGGGCCGAACCCGGTTGAGCGTCCAGATGGCGGGCGAAAGTGGCTCGAGTGCGTAGCGCTCGGACAGCGCCGCGTAATCCCATTCCAGCTGCCGCGCCAGGTCCGGTCCAATGCCACACGGCTCGGCAAGCGCCGGGCTCAGCGGCAGAAAACCGGCAACGCCGAGGAGCAACGCCGGGGCAGCGTTCGGCTTACCGTTCTCGATCAGCGTCTCCAAGAGCGTCAGGGGCACCGCTGCTGCCAGGGCCGCCATGCCATCGCGGTTGGCGGAATACCCCAGCGCATCGAGCAGGCCACCATACAGCGTCTCCGAGGCGGTCGAGCAGGTCAGTGACTGGGAGAAGCGTAGCTGCTTGTCAACGAGCCGCGCCCACCCCTCGGCCCGCAACACCTGCCGCACCATATTCGGATACGTCGTGCCGAGCGTCGGCAGGCAGGGGCTGTTACCGAGGCGCGCGAAGATCGCCGGCAGCTCGTCGACGCCGGCCCCGTCTAGCTGCGGGACATACCCGTCGAGCACCAGCGTCGGCAGCGGCGCCCCGTCGCCCCGCCGCGCCTCCTCATTCAGGTCATTGACCCTGACGACATGGAGCACGACGCCATCGTAGGCTGGATTCTCGGTATGACCGTGACGCACCCAATCGCTGGCGCGTTGATGAATCTCGACGTGCCCGCGCACCAGCCGGCCATCCAGATCGATCAGGGCGTCCAGGAAATCAGGGCCGTTCGAGTTGGACCAGACGCCCGGGTAGACAACCTGCACCCGCCGGCCGTCAGTGAGCCGCAGGTGCGCCGGCAAGCGGGCGTCGGCCCAGAACTTGCTCAGCGCCAGTTCGCTCAGTGTGACTTGCTGTGGCACGAACCCGGGCGACCGATCCCTCACGACGTTGGTTTGCGCATCTGTGGCAGTCTATCATCGGTGATCGCGCGAGCGCGCGGCGCACGAGAGGGACGGGTTGACATGGCAGCTTCAGGTTCAAAGAGGACGGCACTCATCACCGGCGTGACCGGCCAGGACGGTTCGTACCTCGCCGAGTTCCTGCTGTCGCAGGGCTACCGCGTGGTCGGCATGGTCCGCAGAACCAGCACCGAGACGGTCGGACGCATCGCTCACCTGCTGGATGACATCGAGCTGGTCCACGGTGATCTCCTGGATCAGAACTCGCTGATCGACATCGTTCAACGCTTCCAACCCGACGAGGTCTACAACCTCGCCGCCCAGTCATTCGTCCCCACGTCCTGGCAGCAGCCCGTCTTGACCGGCGAATTTACCGCGCTCGGCGTCACCCGCATGCTCGAAGCGCTGCGCATCGCCAAGCCGGACGCGCGCTTCTACCAGGCCTCGTCATCGGAGATGTTCGGGAAAGTCGTCGAAGTACCGCAAACCGAGACGACGCCCTTCTACCCGCGATCGCCGTACGGCGTCTCGAAGGTCTACGGCCACTGGATCACGATCAACTACCGCGAGTCGTATGACATCTTCGCCGTCTCGGGCATCCTCTTCAACCACGAGTCGCCGCGCCGCGGACTTGAGTTCGTCACTCGCAAGGTCACATATGGCGTCGCGCGCATCAAGGAGGGGCTGACAGACCGCCTGCTGCTCGGCAACCTGGATGCGCTACGCGACTGGGGCTACGCCGGTGACTACGTGCGCGCCATGTGGATGATGCTCCAGCACGACGAGCCGACCGAGTTTGTCATCGCGACCGGCGTCACGCGCTCGGTCGAAGAGCTTTGCGACGTGGCCTTCAGCGCCGTCGATCTCAACTGGCAGAACTACGTCGAAGTCGATCCCCGTCTGCTGCGGCCCGCCGAGGTCGACCTGCTGGTGGGCGACGCGACCAAGGCGCGCACCGTCCTCGGCTGGCAACCTGAGGTCAGCTTCGAGCAGATGATCGAGGAAATGGTGCAGTCGGATCTCGCGCTGGTCCGCGAGCAGCCTCACAAGATCTGGGCCGTGCTCACCTAATCAGACTGCTGCGCCGGAGCGCTCGGCTCGCCGGGCAGTTCCAGGCCGGCTGGCTCGCGATCAAAAGCGAATCGCCGCTTACGACTGCCGTTCGCGCCGCGCGCCAGCAGCGCCTCGACCGTGCCGACTTCGTCGGACATGCGCGCCTCGGTCACGACCCGCAGCCCGGCCGCCGTCGCGATGCTGGCTGCGAAGCGGTCTGGCGTCACCACCTTGAGCGAGACGTCGTTTGAGACGGCGACCAGCGCCAGCTCTTGCATCGTGCCCAGCTCGTCCCAGCCAATCGCACCCTCGCCCAACAACATCACGAGCTGTCCCTCGATGCCGTCGCCCAGCATCGACCGCACGGTCTCGAGGTCCTCGGCCTGCTGAACTGGCACGACGACCCGCGCCGGCGGATTGCCAAGCTCGTAATAGATGGCTTGCGCCACGATCTTCAGCGTCGCCAGCGTCGGCACGGCCAGGAGCAGGCCGAGGATCCCGAAAGAGCTGGCGCCCGCCAGAATCGCGAAGATTACCAGCACGGGATGTACCCGCACGATGCGGCCGATCAGCTGCGGAATCACGAAGTGGTCTTCGAGCATGCGCAGTACGAAATAGGTCAGCGCCACGGCCACGCCCAGCTCGACCTGGCTCCAACCGAACGGCGCGTGCCCCTGTGAGACCGCGACCGTCACGGCGGCCGCCCCCGCGGTCCAGGGTCCAATGATCGGGATCAGCTCCAGCGCTCCGGTTGCGATCGCCAGCGCGAGCGCGTAGTCAACGTCGTAGATCGTCAGGGCAATGTAGGTGGCAACCGACATCAGCGCAAACAGGATCACCTGGCCGCGAATGTAGGCGCCCAACGTGGCGTTGACTTGGCGGCCAACCCGGTCGATCGTGCCTCGATGCCGGCGCGGCGTCAGCGAGCGCGCCTGGCGCAGGATCTCATCACCATGTAACAGGAAGTAGAACGTCACCAGGAAGTAGACGAGCACATGGATGGCGATCTCGACCGTATGGATCACCAGTGGCACCGCTCTGGCGCTCAGCTCATCCACGACATCCTCGATGGCCCGGTCGATCCGATCGTTGATGTGGACCGCGTCGATCTCTACCGAGCCGATTCGGACGGTCGGGTCCTCCAGCAGCTCGGTGCGCGCGTCGTCGACCGTCTGCGGGAGCGTTGCCAACAAGTCCTCCCCCTGGTCGACGGCGACCGGCGCCAGGTAGATGCCGAGAAGCACAAGCACACCGACGAAGACGACGTACAGGCCGCTCACCACCAGGATGCGCGGGAGCTTCAGCTTGCGTTCGAGGAAGCGTACGACCGGAAAGAGCACGTAGGCCGTGACGAGCGCCCAGAGAAAGGGCGCCAGGATCCCTGAGACTTCGTAGAGGAACCAGACGCTGGCGACCGCACCCAGGAGAACGAACACCGGCAGCAGGCGCGTCTCCCGGAGCCGGTCAATAGGGTGCATTCGATGTGCTCCGATCGGCGTCAGCCCGCACCTGACGCCCGCGCTTTACAGCTTGCTTCGCAACCGGACCATTCTAGCAAAGCAGCGAGGATTCCCGAGACGGGACTTAGAGACGGGGCTTGACAGACTGGAACACCTGTTCTAGGATGTACGTACATACGAACAGGTGTTCGGCTCAAGTGTTCTAGAACGGTCCGGCAGGGCGCCGGGAAACAGCCAGGAAAGAAGGTCGACGATGACCCAAAAGCTCGCTCTTCAGATCGCGCTGATGATGCTCGTCTCCAGCTGCATCGTGCTGGTATTGCTGGCAGTCAACAACGGTCTCGGTAACCCGGTAGCCCCCGATCTGGGACAGATCATCCCGCTCGCTATCACCTGCGCGGCGGCTCTCCTGGTGATTGTCGCCAATCCCTTCGACGAGTCGCGCGCCTAACACACCTCCCCCAACGTAGCGCCCCGCTCGGCATCGAGCGGGGCGCTACTCATGTGGCCGGCCCGCGAAGTACGATGTCGCCATGAAGCTGTCTGCCGCCAGCCCGCAGCCCGCACGTGAGGCGCTCGTTCAACAGGAGCGAGCCGCCGACTCGATGCTCGAG
>DATGQR010000004.1:0-3946 GCA_035304105.1 Thermomicrobiales bacterium
CCAGGACGGCCATGTTCAACCCCAGGTCGCCCACCCCCGCGCCGGTCAACAGCGCGCGGCGCAGGCCGTCCAGCGAGTAGTGCAGCGGCAGCACGTAGGCCACCCAGCGCAACCAGATCGGCAGCAGCGCGATCGGAAACAGCGCCCCGGCGAAGATCGAGGCCGCGATGTTGCCCAGCACGGCGACTGCGTCACCGCGCTTGATCACCAGGATCAGCGCCGCCGCCAACAGGCCCACCGCCGTGAAGTTCAGCAGGCTCAACACGCCGACGATCAGCGCCGCCAGCAGGTCGACCTCGAACTCCACGCCCAGCACGAACACGCCGATCAGCGCCGAGATCACCAGCCGGGCGGTCGCGATCAGGTAATCCCAGGTTCCGGAGCACATCAGGATGTAACGCGACGGCGCGGCCGTGGTGAACATCGCCTCCAGCGTGCCCGTCGTCTGGGCCAGCCGCAGCCGGCTGGAGAACGAGCGCAGGCCGGTGTTGAAGAAGTCGGAGACCACCAGCCCGATCAGCGCGAACGGGAAATACTCCCCGCCGTACTCGCGCAACGACGCGGCGTCGCCGCCCACCAGCTTGCCGATCGAGTAGAAGATCACGAGCGTCCCGACGATGCCCAGTAGCTGCAGCGCCAGCATTCCCCGGTAGGAGGTCTCGTAGCGCCAGTCGCGCTGCAGGAAGGCCGCCTGGAGTCGCAGCGCGTTCACGGGCTGGCCACCCGGCTCCCGACCCGCTCGACGGTCTCGACATCCCGCCCCTCGGCGATCAGCTCGCTCAACGTCATCGCCAGGGCGTGACCGTCGCCCAGGTCCTCGATCTCGATCGTCCCGCCATCGGCCAGCCGCAACCGGTAGGTGACCGGCTCGCCCCCGCGCCGGCGACCGACGACCCGGCCCGCCTCCATCCGCAGCACGTCGCTGGCTGTCGCCGCAACCAGCCCTGGATCGTGGGTCGCGACGATGACGGCGCGGCCAGCCGCCGTCAGTTCCCGGGTCAGCTCGATGGTGACGTCGCGGTACTCGGCATCGAGGTTGGCCGTCGGCTCGTCGAGCAGCACGACCCGCGGCTCGTGGAGCAGCGCCCGCGCCAGGCCCAGCCGCCGGCGCATGCCCGCCGAGTAGCCGGCCACCCGGCGATCTCCAGCGTCGTCCAGCCCGACCCGCGCCAGCCAGTGCGCGGCGCGCTCCCCGGCCTCGGCCGCGCTCAGGCCGGCCAGGCGGCCGAAGAAGACCAGGTTCTCGTGCCCGGTAAGTGGCCAAAAGAAGGAGCGGTCGGCGTCGCCAGCGTAACCGATGCAGGCGCGCACCTGCGCCGATGCCCGAGTCACGTCGTGGCCGCAGACGGCCGCCCGGCCGCCGCTGGGCGTGAGCAGCGTCGCCAGGATGCGCAGCAGCGTCGATTTTCCCGCCCCGTTCGGCCCGACGAGCGCCAGGCACTCCCCCGCGCCGATCGCGAACGAGACACCGTCGAGCGCCACCGATGCTGAACCGCCCTGGCGCTGAAAGAGCCGCCGAGCGGGCTGGAACACGCGCTTGAGTTCGTGAACCTCAACCAGCCGGTCCTGCATCGCGCCCCCGGTTATCGGTCCTTCGAGACATTCTACTGTCGATGCCCGCCGTCACCATGTGTCAAAGTGCGCTACCCTTCCTTGGCCCCGCGAGGGTCAGTCGGCGCCCCGTTTGCAGAGCGAGAGAGGGATTGCATTGAGCCTGACGATCGACCAGATTCGTGAGATGATGCCCGGCGTCACGGACACCGTCTACCTGAACACCGGCACCTGCGGCCCGCTGCCGAAGATCGCCTACGACGCGATGGTCGCCGAACTCGGCAATGATCTCACCGCCGCGCGCATCAACTCCAGCCACTTCACGCGCCTCTTCGAGCTATGGACCGAGGCGCGCGAAGCCGTCGCCAAGGTGCTCCACACCCAGGCAGAGAATATCGCGATCACCAATCGCACGACTGACGGCATGTATGTGGCGATCATGGGCTTTCCCTGGCAGCCGGGCGAGGAACTGATCATCTCCAACATCGAGCACCCCGGCGGGCTGGTGCCCTCGTTCCTGGCGCGCCAGCGCTTCGGCGTGCGCGTCAAGGTCGCCAATATTGAACTGGGCGGCCAGTCGGTCGAGGAGACGGTTAAGGCCTTCGAGGAGCAGATCACCCCGCGCACCCGCATGATCGCCATCTCGCACGTCCCCTACACCACCGGCGCGCGCCTGCCGGTCAAGGAGATCATCGAGATGGCCCACAGCTACGATGTCCTGGTGACAGTCGACGCGGCCCAGTCCTACGGAGCCTTCGACGTCGACGTGCACGACCTGGGCGTTGACTTCTACGCCTGCCCCGGCCAGAAGTGGATGTGCGGCCCGGACGGCACCGGCGCGCTCTATGTGCGCCCCGATCGCCTGGGCGACATCAACCAGAACTTCGCCGGCATGCTGGAGTGGACCTCGCTCGACTACCACGGCAAGACCTACCAGCCGGCGCGCAACGCCAGCCGCTTCGACACGGGCGGCTGGAGCATGGTCCTGCTGGCCGGCCAGATCGCGGCGACGAAGTGGATCACCGACGAGGTCGGCCTCGACTGGGCCTTCGAGCGCATCGAGCGCCTGAGCGCCGGCGCCTACGACGCGCTCGCCGAGATGGACGGCGTCACGATGGTGACCCCGCGCGACAACCGCGCCGGCCTGCTGGCCTTCACCTACGACGGCATCGAGCCGGCGGAGCTGACCGAGCGGCTGGCCGAGGAGCATAACGTCACCATCCGCTACGTCAACCGCTACATCAACAACCCGGACGCAGCCCGCGTCTCGATCGGCTGGTACAACAACGAGGAGGACATCGAGAAGCTCCTCAACGGCATGGAGCAGATCCGGGCCTCGCTCAACGGCAACTGATCCACTGAAGAAGGGGCGGGCACCGACCCGCCCCAGCCTCGTATCGGATCGTCTGACGACGTTTCACGCCGCTGGCGCATGGGATTACCCTCTAGGCCCGCAGCGTTATACATGCACCCCGAGACCTCGACACCGCTCCCGGCAACTCTCACTCGCCTGACTATTCGTCATCCTGAGGCGGAGGCTCCGCGAAATTGAAGGTGCAGTCCGTTCAAACACCGTAGGGGTGGAGCTTGTCTCCACCCGTTGTTCGGTAACTCATCTGATGCCGGGTAGAGACAAGCTCCACCCCTACGATCATGTGCGAGCGCGGTTACCACATGCGGTCTGCCGATTCGCCGCGATGTGCGGAGGCGGGATGGGGGCTTGATAGGAATAAAGCAGGACCATCAACGGGGGACCATTCGCCGACCGCACACTGGCTCTGGCCAGATGCGTGACGATGCTCAACCGGCCCCGTCGATGGTCCTGATCCAGTGGGGCGCCCGCTTGCGCCTGGTCGTTCCCGCGAGAGTAGGTGACGATCAAGAACGCAGCGTGCTACCGTCCTGACGTATCCCTTGAGATGCAGCCCTTCATCATCGCTACTGGTGACGCCCGTTCTTGGACCCGGAACGTTCGATCATCTCCGCTGCAGCCTGGTTGACCGCCGCAAACGTGTTGGGGTCGGTTCTGAGGCTGTTGACGATTTGCTTCGCGTCAGATGAACCCGCCTTCGACAGGCCTATCGTGGCCGACACCGCCAGCTGGGACCCAAGATCCTCGACGGTCGGAGCCGCGCCATCCGCCGCTGCCGCCAGCATGGAGGCCTGAGGCTCGGCAAGGGCCATCGCCATGTCCATGTCAGTTGCCACGCGGGTGAGGAAGTCGATCGCGGCTTGATTACCGGACTTCTGAATCAGATCGCCGAGGTGGATCAGGGTAGCGTGCTTCGCCTGAAAGACCGCTCGACCGGCGCGCGGGCTCTCGACGAATTCGATCAGGGGCTCGACGGCCGCCTCGCTGCCGATATAGCAGAGCGTGGTCACGATCTCGGGTAGG
>DATGQR010000005.1:0-5192 GCA_035304105.1 Thermomicrobiales bacterium
GCCGGGGAACTGCCGGCCTATGGCGACTACGTCCGCGGCCAGATCGCCCAGCTCGGCGAGCATCACCCCTTCATCCGCACCGAGTACGAACTGGAAGAACTCGACAGCGACGGCCGCCTCTTCCCGCCCGACCGCACCGCCGGCCTGCGAGGGACTCTCCCGGCACAGGAGCGTCCCGCTCCGGCCGACCCGCCCGGCGCGCTCTACGCGATGACGATCGACGTCGCCGGGGAGGTGGAGGATGGGCTGGAGGGCGAGGTCGTCCGCCGGACACAGCCGCGCCGCGACTCGACCGCCGCCAGCATCGTCCGGGTGCTCCCCGGCAACCTCCCACACTACGAGATCGTCGCCCGCTACCTCTGGACCGGCACGCGCCATCGCGAGCTGCACCGGCGGATTGTCAACCTGGCCGGCAGCGTCTGGCGAGCACGCAAGGTCGTCATCGACGCTACCGGCATCGGCGCGGGGCTGGCGAGCTTCCTGTCGGCATCGCTGGGCGAGCGGGGTGTCGAGCCGTTCGTGTTCAGCTCGGCCAGCAAGAGCCGCCTGGGCTGGGATCTGCTGGCGATGATCGATGCCGGTCGGTTGACCAGCTTCGACCCGGCGACCTGCGATGATCCCGAGCAGCTGCGGCTCGACCGGCTCTTCCGCGCCCAGCTGGCGGCCTGCCGCTACAGCGTCCTGCCCGGCCCCGGCAAGCTGCTGCGCTGGTCGGTCGAAGACCCACTGTTGCACGACGATCTGCTGATCTCCGCCGCCCTGGCAGCCGCGCTCGACGGCTTCGACTGGCGGCCCCGTACGGCGCTGGGCCGCTGACCGTGGGGCGGTTCGGGACGGGGGAAACGTAATCTCAACCGCAGTCGACTACCGTTCAGCGCGAACTCTCCGGTGTGCCGGGGAGTTCGTGGCGACGGAGAAGCGCGCCATGGTAATCGTGAGGGAGATCCATGCATCTCGGCGCCCACGGCTACGAGCTGGCTACCTGGATGAGCCAGATGCTCAAGGGGCATCTCACGGTGCCGGGCGTCGCGCTCGGATTCACCCTCGTCTCTGCGCTCTGGCTGCTGGCCGGCCTGTCGCTGCGCGGGCTGCTCCTGGCTGCCTGGCTGCTCGTGCCGGCGCTGCTGGCCGTGGCGGGCGTCGCCGTCGCAGGTCCCGGCCGGCTGTTCTCAAAGAAGAACCACGAAGGCGACGCGATCCTGACCCTCACCCCTGACAATGCCGTTACAACGCTCGACCTGTTCGGCCTCTGTTGCTTCCTGCTCGCCCTCGGTCTGGCGGTGGCGCTCATCTATGTTCGCCATCGCCGGTATATAGGCCGGAACTGAGGGCCAATGCCCTGAACTCAACACTGCGATCGCGGCCGCGCTGACCCTCCCGGCCGGCGCGGCAGTTGCTGGCATTCCATCATGCATGTCCGTCGAGACAAGCTGATAATCGGTACGCATCTGAGCCACGCTTCGTTCGTTTCGTCAGACGAGTTAGTACGTGCGTCCTTTGCCGGACGCGCCCGCGAACGCCACAATTAGTACTGCGGTTTTGTCACCCGGTCACCACTGCCGGGCCACCACACCGCGGGAGCCTGGATTGACGAGCGAGCGTGCCAGCTGGGCGACCGCCTGACCGCAAGTATCTGGAAAGCCTGAGCGGCCATGGATAAGACGACGAAGATGTCCGCAGGGCGATGGATCGCTGCCGGGCTTGTTCTCGTGCTGCTGGCCGCCTTCGCGCTGTTCCTGGCGAGTCAGGACGATGAAGGGTCCATCCCAGAGGTGACGCCGTCAGTAGTCGCGCGCCTCGAGACGCCAACGGCTCAATCTACCGCTACCCGCGAGCCTGCTGCTCCGACCGCGCAGCCCTCGCCGACCGGCGAGCCGGCGACCGCGACCAGCGCCCGGGCGGCGACGGCCACCGACACGCCACAACCGGCCACCGCCACGCCAACGGCGACCGTCGAACCTCCGGCCACACCGACGTCGACGCCGACTGAGACACCGCTGCCGACCGCTACGCTCCTGCAGCTGCCGGTCTGCGAGGTTGAGTGCGTCGAAGTCGGCGTGACCCTCGAGAACTTCCCCGGCCCACTCAGCGCGATCTCCGCTTTCGGCGAGCTAAGCGGGCGGATGCCGGACATCGTGATGTTCTTCCAGGCCTGGGGCGATGCCGACGCGCCGTTCAAGCCCTGGCTGCCTGATCTGGCCGCCATGGAGGTGTCGCCCCTTGATCTGTGCGATCCGGGGGCGTTGTAGCGTCCTTGTCGCCTCCCCCCTCCCCCCCTCCCGCATGACTTTGGTAGCTCGGCGATCCACGTTCCTCGTGGACCCGAAGCTTTGCGTCCCTGCCTCATAAGGCGTGTCGGGGTGCAAGCCGCCCGCTAAGGCAGCGCGGTCGATCCCGTCAGTGGTATTCCCAAATTCGCACTTGCGAAATTGCGAATGTTCGCATATAGTCGAGTAACCTGCACATCGGGGCAGCGGGCGAGGGGCGGGAGCGGGAGTGCTACAGACCTACAAAGCCGAACTGTTCAAGGCGCTTGGGCACCCGACCCGCATCCACATCCTCGAACTGCTGCGCAACGGCGAGCAGACCGTCTCCGAACTGCAGGAGCAGCTGGAGGCCGAGATGCCGGCCGTCAGCCAGCAGCTCGCCGTCCTCCGCAACCGCCAGATCGTCGAGAGCCGCAAAGAGGGCATCAACAACTACTACAGCGTGACCGACGAGCAGGTCTTCGAGCTGCTCGACGTGGCCCGCGCCATGTTCGACCGCCAGCTCGAGACACTGCAGGCCATGGCCGCGGCCGATGACGCCTTCCAGAGCGAGCTGGAAGAGCGCGACCCGTCCTCATCCGGCGAGGCGCCCAGCGAACGATGAGCGCGCTCGATCTCCCGCATTCATTCCTGCTGGTCCCATTCTTCTGCTACGCCCTCGCGGTCGTGGCGGCCCTGGCGATCCGTCGCCCTGGCGGGGCGTTGCCGTCGCTGCTGATCGTCCTCGGGGCGCTCACCGGCGCGCTGGCGGCCATCGACGGGCTGCGCCAGAGCGAGCCGGTCGCGGCCGTCGCCTGGGCGATCACCCCGGCCGCCGAGCTGTCCTTCCGGCTCGATCCGCTGGGGGCCTTCTTCCTGCTGGTCATCTCCGTCCCGGCCATAGCCGCCGGGCTGTATGGCATCGGCTACCTGAACGCCGCCCACGGACACGGCCAGCCGCCCCGCTGGGCGGCCGACGCGCTGCTCGGCGCGTTCCTGGCGTCGATGTCGCTGGTCGTGCTGGCCGACAGCCTGATCAGTTTCATGGTCGCCTGGGAGCTGATGTCGCTGGTCTCCTTCTTCCTGGTCATCGGCGACGGCCACCACGCCGACTCGCGCCGGGCCGGCTACGTCTACATCGTCATGACGCACATCAGCGCCGGGTTCCTGTTCCTGGCGTTCCTGTTGCTGCTGCGTAACGCCGGCGGGGCCGATTTCGAGGCATTCCGGGCCGCCGCCGGGGCGCTCTCCGGACTGGAGCGCGAGGCCCTCTTCCTGCTGGCGCTGCTCGGCTTCGGCACCAAGGCCGGGCTGATCCCTCTGCATGTCTGGCTGCCGCGCGCCCACCCGGCCGCGCCCAGCCACGTCTCGGCGCTCATGTCCGGCGTGATGGTCAAGACGGCCATCTACGGTCTGCTACGCGTGCTCTGGGAGTTCGTCGACGCGCCGCCGCAGTGGTGGGGCTGGATGCTGATCGTGGCTGGCGTCGTCTCGGCGCTGCTGGGCATCCTCTACGCATTGATGGAGCGTGACCTCAAGCGCATCCTGGCCTACTCGACCGTCGAGCACGTCGGGATCATCGTCATCGGGTTGGGCGCGGCGCTGTTGCTGGAGAGCCTGGGGCATGCCGCCATCGCCGCGCTGGCGCTGGTCGCCACGCTCGTCCACCTCTTCAACCACTCGATCTTCAAGAGCCTGCTCTTCCTGGGGGCCGGCGCGATCCAGACGGCCACCGGTACGCGCGACCTGGAGCGGCTGGGCGGGCTGATCCGGGGCATGCCGCGGACGGCAGTCTGGTTCATCACCGGCGCGCTGGCGATCGCCGCGCTGCCGCCGCTCAACGGCTTCGTCGGGGAGTGGCTGCTGTTCCAGTCCCTGCTCGGGCTGGGCACGGCGGCCGACGCCGTCGGCATCGCCACGCTGGTCGCGATCGCTGGCGGGGCGCTTGCCCTGACCGCAGCGCTGGCGCTGGCCTGCTTCGTGCGCGCCGCCGGGGTCGGCTTCCTGGCCCAGCCGCGCTCCGACGCCGCCCGCGACTCCCGCGAGGTCGGCCGCTCGATGCACGCCGGCATGGGCCTGCTGGCGCTGGCGACGCTCGGGCTGGGGCTGTTCCCGGTCGTCCTCTTCGAGGCGCTGGAGCCGGTGACCCGCTCGCTGGCCGGCGCGACGGCGCGGCCCTCGCTGGGCCTGGGCGGGCATGTCCTGAACCCGGATGGGCTGGCTGGCTCCTACGCGCCCGTGCTGGTCGTCGTTGGGCTCGTCGCGCTGGGGATCGTGCCCTGGCTGGTGGCCCGGCTGCTGACCGGCGAGGGGCGCAGCCGCGTCTCGCCGACCTGGGTGTGTGGCGTCGATCTGGAGCCGCGCATGCAGTACTCGGCGACGGCCTTCGCCAAGCCCATCCGGCTGATCTTCGCCGCCCTGATCCGTCCCCAGCGGGTGATCGAATTCAAGCGCCCGGTGTCCGACTTCTTCGTCTCCGAGGTGCGCTACGAGGAGGGCGTCCATCCGATCTACGAGCGGCACCTCTACCAGCGCGCCGTCGGGTTGTTGACGGTCGCCTCGCACCGCGTCAGCCGGTTGCAGAGCGGGTCGATCCGCGCCTACCTCGCCTACGTCTTCGTGACTCTCGTCGTCGTTCTGCTGATTGCCAGATAGAGGCCCGCCGGTGGACCCACTGCTGCTCGCCATCCAGATCTCGCTCGTGATCCTGTTCGCCCCACTGGCGCAGGGGATCATTAAGACCAGCAAGGCGCGCTGGCAGAACCGGCGCGGCCCGAGCATCTTTCAGCCCTATTTCGACCTGCTCAAGTGGCTGGGCCGGGAGAGCGTCGTCTCCGACCAGGCCTCGTGGGTCTTCCGGCTGGCGCCTTACATCTACGGCGGGGCGATCTTGCTGGCGGCGGCGCTGGTGCCGACGTTCGCCCGTGGCTCGGCGGCGCCGGGCTT
>DATGQR010000006.1:0-8893 GCA_035304105.1 Thermomicrobiales bacterium
GGCGGTGCTGTTCGACCGCGCGCGGGTTGAACCGACCGACGTCTCCTTCAAGGAGGCGATCGACTTCGCCAGCGAGGGTGGCTTCGATGGTTATGTCGCCGTCGGCGGCGGCTCGGCCATGGACACCGCCAAGGCCGCCAACCTCTACGCCACCTACCCGGCCGACTTCCTGACCTACGTCAACCCGCCGATCGGCCAGGGCGCGCCGGTGCCCGGGCCGCTCAAGCCGATGATCGCGATCCCGACGACCGCCGGGACGGGCAGCGAGACGACCGGCGTGGCGATCTTCGACTACACCGAGCTGCACGCTAAGACCGGCATCGCCCACCGCGCGCTGCGCCCGGTCATGGGCATCGTCGACCCGGAGAACACGCGCAGCATGCCGCCGATGGTGGCCGCTTGCTCGGGATTCGACGTGCTCTGCCACGCCATCGAGTCGCTGACGGCGATCCCCTACAACCAGCGCGAGGCGCCCGAGAACCCCGGCATGCGACCCTCCTACCAGGGCGCCAACCCGATCAGCGACATCTGGGCGGCGCAGTCGCTGAAGATGATGGCCCAGAACATCCGGCGCGCAGTCGAGAATCCCGAGGACGACGAGGCGCGCAGCCAGATGCTGCTGGCGGCGACCTACGCTGGAATCGGCTTTGGCAACGCCGGTTGCCACCTGCCGCACGGCATGTCCTACCCCGTCTCCGGCATGGTGCGCGACTTTCGGCCGGAGGGCTACGAGGTCGATCACCCGATCATCCCGCACGGCATGTCGGTCATCCTCAACGCGCCCGCGGTGTTTCGCTGGACCGCCCAGGTCAACCCGGAGCGCCACCTCTACGCCGCAGAGCTGCTGGGAGCCGATGTCTCAGATGCGAAGCCCGAGGACGCCGGCGAGGTGCTGGCCGGGGCGATCATCGACCTGATGCGGGCGGTCGGCATGCCGAACGGACTGGCCGCGGTCGGCTTCGAGTCCGACGACATCCCTGCGCTCGTCGAGGGCACCCTGCCCCAGCACCGCGTGACCAAGCTCTCGCCGCGCCCGGCCGGGCCGGACGACCTCCGTGAGCTGTTCGCGGGCGCGATGCGCTATTGGTGATGGTGGGAACAGGGAACAGGGAAAGGCGGGGGCGGATGGAGTCACGGATCAGACTGCAAATCGATGTTCGGGAGCCGTTTGCGGAGGGGATGGAGTTCGGGGAGGTCGGGGCGTACGAGCGGATTGCGGGGAAGGTCCATTTTGAGATCGACCCGGACGCGCCGGAGAACGGGAAGATCGTTGACCTGGACCTGGCACCCAGGAATGACGATGGGCTGGTCGAGTACGCCACTGACTTCTACATCCTGCGGCCGGCGGACCTGGCGCGCGGCAACCGGCGACTGATCTACGACGTCAACAACCGCGGCAACAAGCGCCTGCTCCAGTTCCTCAACGACGCCGTCCACAGCAACGCGCCGTCGACGGCCGAGCACGCCGGCAACGGCTTCCTGATGCGCCGGGGCTACAGCATCGTCTGGTCCGGCTGGCAGGGCGACCTGCTGCCTGGCGCGGGGCGCCTGACGATGGAGCTGCCCGTCCCGACCCGCGACGGCGCGCCGGTCACCGGCCCCACCCGGACCGAGTTCGTCGCCAATGAGCCGGGCATTACCAGCATCCCGCTCAGCGCCAACGACTACACGCGCAGCTACCCTACGGCCTCGCTCGACACGGCAGCCGCCAGCTTCACGATGCGCCAGTACGAGCCGGACGAGCGCATCCCGATCCCGGCCAGCGAGTGGCAGTTCGCGCGCGCTGGCGATGCTGGCGCGCCGGTCGCGTCACCCCAGCACCTCTATTACCCGGCCGGCTTCAGGCCAGGCTGGATCTACGAGCTGGTCTATACCGCTGAGAACCCGCCGGTCATGGGGTTGGGGTTCACCGGCGTGCGCGACCTGATCGCCTTCCTGCTCCACGACGCGGAGGACGGCTTCGGCACGCCCAATCCGCTGCGCGACGGAGAAACTGGCATTGAGATGGCCTACGCCTGGGGCCGCTCCCAGAGCGGGCGCTTCCTGCGAGAATTCGTCTATCAGGGCTTCAACGAGGACGGTCAGGGCCGCCAGGTCTTCACCGCCGTCTCGCCGCACGTCGCCGGCGCCGGGCGCGTCTTCCTCAACTATCGCTTCGCCCAGCCGGGGCGCTTCCCGCGCCAGCACAACGACCACCTCTACCCGTCCGATCAGTTCCCCTTTGCCTACATCGAGACGACCGACCACCTGACCGGCCGGACCGACGCGCTGCTCAAGCGCCCGGCGACCGACCCGCTGGTGGTCCACACTCAGACATCCTCAGAATACTGGGACCGCCGCGGCTCGCTGGTCCACACCGACACCCAGGGGAACGACCTGCCGGAGCACGAGCGCGCCCGGATCTACCTGTTCGCTGGCTCGCAGCACAACGCCGATCCGCGGCTCGACCCGCCGGAGACCTATCGCGAGACGTCCGCTGGCGCCGACCTGCCGATCGGTACGCCGGCCTACCCGGCCAACCCGCTCAACACCTCGGCGCTGCTTCGCGCCGTGATCGACCTGCTCGACGCCTGGGCGACCGACGGCACGCCGCCACCGCCCAGCATGGTCCCTCGCCGGGCGGACGGCACGGCGCTGACCGCGGAGGAAGCGGCCGCGCGCTTCCCGGCCATCCCAGGGGTGCGCCACCCGCGCGAAGCCTGCCGGCTGCATGTGCAGGATTTCGGCCCGGAGTTCGAGCGGGGCATCATCGGCCAGGAGCCGCCGCTGGTGGATCGGGACCGCGAATACAGTGTGCTGGTCCCGGCCATCGACGCGGACGGTAACGAGCTGCCCGGCATCCGCACGCCACATGTCGAGGCCCCGCTGGGGACCTACACCGGCTGGAACTTCCGGCCCGAGGGCGCGTCCGACGAGGCCATGATGGGCACGGTCGGCAGCTACTTCCGCTTCCCCGCCACGCGTGCCGATCGCGAGGCGAGCGGCGACCCGCGCCTCTCGATCGAGGAGCGCTACCTGTCTGCGGAGGACTACCGCGAGCGGATCAGCCAGGCCGCCCGGGCGCTGGTCGAACGACGCCTGCTGCTCCAGGAGGATGCCGAAAGGTACGTCCAGTCCGCGGCCGATGGCCCAGCTGAGCTACGAGAACGAACCACGCCGGCATAAGCTGGCACCGCTGGCAGGTAGAGTAGAGGCGAGGCGTCGCTCATGCAGTGCCCAATTCACGGTGGGCAGGTGGATTTCGCCTGGAGAGGTCTCCTCGCCCCCTTGCAGGGTCGAGGGAACGTCGTTCAGCGTTCGACGACTGCGGCCATCCCGTCGCAGTCGATCGTCGGCGCCCGCGATCTGGAGCCGAGCTAGTTCGTCACCTGGAGGTGGACGGCGGGGATGACGCGGTCGGTCTTCTCCTCGTAGGTGGCGAATTCGGGATACTCCTGCTTCTGCTTCGCCCAGATGCGGTCACGCTCCTCGCCCTCGAGGACGCGGGCCATGACCCTCTTGCGCTCGATCCCCTGGCCGTCGACGGCCACCTCGATCTCAGCGCCCGGGTGGGCGATCAGGTTGTAGTACCAGTCAGGGTGCGTCGGCGCGCCGCCCTTGGTCGCAAAGACGGTGTAGCCGTCCTCGGCCGGCTGATACATCAGCGGCGTGATGTGCTCCCGGCCCGTGCGCGCGCCGGTGTGGTGCAGCAACAGCAGGCGGCTGCCCTCCATGCTGGGCGCGCGGCCGCCGTGCTCGCGAAACTCGCGGATGATCCTGGCGTTCCAATCGTTCTCGACGGACATGGTTCCTCACTTCGTGCAGACGGTCTGAGCTTCAATCCTACTCGCGTATCGTCTCACCCAACGCTCCCATACCCACCCTTATGCCCAGAAATCTCCCCGCGGCGGCTACCGCGGGCGGGCGCGAGAGCGACCGGGCTGCGCTTTAATCACGCCATCCGGCTGGCAGCGTATGAGCGGAGTGAGCTTGCAGATGGCGCAATCAGGCCCCGACCTACGACGGCAGTCCGTGCTCAGTCAGGCTCTCCCGATCTACTACGCGCTCGTGCTGGCGATGCTGACCTTCATTGGGATCATGATCCTGATCAGGCTCCAGCACGTCCTGCTGATCCTCTTCATCAGCGTGCTCTTCGCGGCTGCGTTGGCCCAGCCGGCCGAGTTCCTCAGCCGCATTCTACGGATCCCGCGGATCATCGCCGTCATCATGATCTACCTGGCGGTCGGCGCGCTGCTGGGGGTAATCGGCTGGCTGGTCCTGTTCCCGGTGCTGACCGAGATCAGCAACCTGAGCGAGGACATCCCCGCGTACGCCGACCGCATCGAAGGCGCGCGCCAGGCCTACGAGGAGCTGAGCGAGCAATACCCACAGCTGCAATCATTCGACGCGCAATTCCGCGAGTTTGGCGAGCGCCTCTCCGAGCGCGTCGGCGAGATCCTGATCGGCCTGCCGGAGCGGCTGGCACGGCTGGCCTTCGACGCCCTGAGCATCTTCTTCATCTCGGTGCTGCTGGTCACCAACCGCGAGCGCATCCGCGACCTGGTACTGTCGATGGTGCATCCCGACCAGCGCGACGCCTGGCGGGAAGTGCTGACCAAAATCTGGGGTCGCATCGGCTACTTCCTGCGGGCCAAGATCATCGTCATGACGATCGTCGGCGTGCTGATGTACGCCGGACTGCTGGTGCTCGACGTGCGCTTTCCCTTCCTGCTGGCGATCATCGTGGCGGCCGGGCAGATCATCCCGCGCATCGGCCCCTGGCTGGGTCGCGTGCCGCTGCTCGGCATCGCTGCGTTCGACGGCCTCGAGATGGTCGTCTCGGTGGCCGTCCTCTCGATCGTCATCGAGAACCTGAAGGGCTACGTGATCTCGCCAATCGTTGAGGGCGATCAGCTCAACATCCACCCGTTGCTGGTCTTCATCTCGGTGCTCGTCGGCGGCGCGCTGCTGGGCGTGGCCGGAGCCTTCATCGCCGTGCCGGCCGCTGCCGCCGTCCAGGTCGTCTTCGAGGAGGTAGTCGTGCCCTGGCGCCAGGGGCACTTCCGCGACGACCAGGCGTCCGATCCCGACACGGAGGCGCTGGCTCCCCAATTGGAGCCAGCCGAGGAGCGTGGCGAGGGCTGATCGCGCGCATGTGCCCAAGAGCGTACCCGCGCGATGTGAACCGGAATCTGGCCCGGCGCCCCCCGGGGGGCATATACACAATCTGGGCACGCGCCGGCAGGCTGCGACGCCCTGTGTACCAATCATCTGAGCAAGCATCGAGCAGGACACGGCGTTGAGCAAGTTCTCGCCATCGAACGGACCCGAGACCGCGAAGGCCGCGCGCCTGCGCTACGTCTCCGACGAGCGCCCTGGCATCACTCGCCGGCGAGCTGGGCGTGGCTTCAGCTACCGCGACCCGGACGGCGAGACGATCCGCGACGGCAAGGTGCGCGCGCGGATCGAGCAGCTGGCCATTCCGCCGGCCTGGACTGATGTCTGGATCTGCCCAAACCCCGCCGGCCACATTCAGGCCACCGGGCGGGACGACCGCGGCAGGAAGCAGTACATCTACCACGAACGCTGGCGCGAGGTCCGCGACGCTCACAAGTACGACCATCTGGTGGACTTCGCCGCCGTCTTGCCGGTCATCCGCGAGCGCACCGACCACGACCTGCGCATGCGCGGCCTGCCCCGCGAGAAGGTGCTGGCTGGCGTCGTCCGGCTCCTGGAGGCGACGCTGATCCGCGTCGGCAACCAGGAGTACGCGCGCGTCAACCAGTCGTTTGGGCTGACGACGCTGCGCGCGAAGCACGTCGACCTGGAGGGCAATACGATCAGCTTTCAGTTCAGCGGCAAGGGCGGCATCGAGCAGGACATCGACGTGACCGATCACCGCCTGGCGCGGCTCGTCAAGCAGTGCCTGGAGATCCCCGGCTACGAAGTCTTCCGCTACCTGGACGACGACGGCGAGCGCCACCTAGTCGAGTCCGACGACGTGAACGCGTACCTCCAGGAGATCAGTGGCGAGGAGCTGACCGCCAAGGACTACCGCACCTGGGGCGGCACGCTGGCCGGCGCACGCGAGCTGGCCGGCCATCCCAGGCCGGAGGACGAGCGCGCGGGCGCGCAGACGGTCAATGACGTCATCAAATCGGTCGCCGAGATGCTCGGCAACACGCCGACGATCTGCCGCAAGTGCTACGTCCACCCGGCAATCATCGAGGCCTACCACGACGGCAGCCTGCAGCGGGCGTTCAACGGGACCGGCCACCAATCGGCCTCGAACAGCAGTTATGAGCTCGCGCCGGACGAACTGGCCACCCTGAAGATCATCAAGGCCCGCCCCGCCATCGAACTGATCGAGCTATAGAGTCCCTACCGAAACGGACCGAACGCAAACGAGCGAGAGAAGGCCCCATGCCTGGCATATTCCGTACGACGATGATGCTGGCCGGCGGCGCGGCGGCGGCGATCGTCGTCAATCGCCTGCGCCGCGAGCAAAACACGATCGACTTTCATGACAAGGTTGCCGTCGTCACCGGTGGCTCCCGGGGTCTGGGCCTGGGACTGGCCGAAGCGCTGGCCAGGCAGGGCGCGAAGCTGGCGATCTGCGCGCGCGATCCTGAGCAACTCGACGTGGCCCGCCAGCACCTGGAGTCGCTCGGCGCCGAGGTGCTGGCCGAACCGTGCAACGTCGGCTCGCAGGAAGACGTCGAACAGTTTATCGGGGCCGTCCGCGAGCGCTTCGGCCGCGTCGACGTGCTGATCAACAACGCCGGGATCATCTCGGTTGGCCCGGTCCTCAACCAGGAAACCGAGGACTACAGCCGGGCGATGGATGCGATGTTCTGGGGCGTGGTGCATCCAACGCTCGCCGTACTGCCCGAGATGACCGCGCGCGGCAGCGGCAGCATCGCCAACATCACCTCGATCGGCGGCAAGTTCCCGGCCCCGCACCTGGTGCCCTACGAGGCCGCCAAGTTCGCCGCGGTCGGCTTCTCGGAGGCGCTGACCGTCGACCTGTCGGGCACCGGCGTGCGCGTCACGACCGTCGTGCCGGGCCTGATGCGCACCGGTTCATACCGCAATGCGCTGTTCAAGGGACAGCACAAGTACGAATACACCTGGTTTGGGCTGGGCGCGAGCCTGCCGGGCTTCACGATGAGCGTCCCGACGGCCGTCGAGCGCATCCTCACCGCCGTGCGGCGCGGCGATGCCGTCGCCCTGCTGGATCTCAAGACCCACCTGGCGACGCGCCTCCACGGCCTAATGCCGGATTCGACAGTAACCGCGCTGGGCCTCGTCAACCGCCTGATGCCCGCCCCCTCACCGGACGGCGACAGACTCCTCCCCGGCCACCAGACCGAGACCCCGCTCACCCAGTCCTTCCTCACCGCCATGGGCCGTGAGGCTGCGGAGCGCTACAACCAGGTGCGGGAGAGTTAGTAGTTCGTAGGTTGTAGTTTGTAGGAAGACGGAGGCCGGTCTTCCCCTGGTCTCTCTTCCCTGTTACCTGTTCCCTACTCCCTAACTGCCACGCGTGCGCGGGTCGAAGTAGTCGCGTAGGCCGTCGCCGAGGAGGTTGAAGCCGACGACGGTGAACATCAGCGCGAGGCCGGGGAAGGTGAAGTACCACCAGGCAACGCGGAAGTGATCGCGCGAGTTGGTGATCATCGTGCCCCACTCCGGCGTCGGCGGCTGAGCCCCCAGGCCCAGGAAGGAGAGGCTGGAGGTCGCCAGCACCGCGTAGCCGATGTCGATCGTGGCCTGGATGATGATTGGCGCGATCGAATTCGGCATGATGTGGCGCAGCATTAGTCGCGGCGTGCTGGCGCCCATTGCCCGCCCCGCTTCGACGTAGTCCTGCTCCTTGATCTGCAGGATCTGGCCGCGCACCAGCCGGGCATACCAGGGCCAGTAGACGGCGGTCAGCGCGATGACGGTGTTGCGCAGGTTTGGGCCCAGCGCCGCGGCGATCGCCATCGCCAGGATGATCGCCGGGAAGGCCAGGAAGATGTCGGTGACGCGCATCAGCAACTCGTCGACCAGCCCGCCGGAATAACCGGCAATCATCCCGATGAGCGTGCCGACCGGGATGGCAATCACCAGGATCAGGACGGCGATGCCAAGCGAGTAGCGCGCTCCAGAAATGACGCGGCTCAGCACGTCGCGCCCGATCTCGTCCGTGCCGAAGGGGTGCTCCCAGGAGGGCGCGCTGAGGCGATTGGAGGCATTGGTCGCCAGCGGATCGTGCGGCGCGATCAGCTCGCCGCCAATGCACAGGATCAGAAAGATCGCGATGATCACCAGCGCCACGACGTTGAGCGGGCTCTCGGTCGAGAAGCGCCGGAAGAAGTAGCGCAGCCCCGTGCGCCGCACGCGGGCACGCTCCAGCGAGGTCGCGGCGATCGTTTCCGGAACGACGGCAGTGGTGTCGGTCGTGCTCATGTCACTCGAATCCTTGGGTCAAGGAACATGTAGGCCACATCGACGATCAGGTTGGCCAGGACGTAGCCCACGCCGATGATCAACGTCACCGAGATCAGTGAGTTGGGGTCCTGATACTGGATGGCGTCGAATGAGTAGCGGCCGATGCCAGGCCAGGAGAAGATGATCTCGACCAGGACGGTGCCGCCCAGCAGCAGGCCGAGCTCCAGCCCGATGACCGTGAGGGCTGGCAGCGAAGCGTTCTGGATCGCGTGGCGCATGATCACCGTATTGCGCCGCAACCCCTTAGCGCGCGCCGTGCGAATGTAGTCCTGTCCCAGCACTTCCAGCATACCGGAGCGCATCATTCTGGCGACCGGCGCGAGCGAGATGAAGCCCAGAGTGAGCACCGGGAGCGTGAGGTGCTTGAGCGCCGTCAGGAACGTGCCAAAGTCGAGCGTCAGCAGCGCGTCGATGGTAT
>DATGQR010000007.1:0-3422 GCA_035304105.1 Thermomicrobiales bacterium
TCCAGTTCGTCGGGCTCATTCGCCGCGGCATGCACTTCTCCCCCACGCTCTCGCGCCGTGTGCAGGGTCTGGGCGAGGTAGCTCGCCTCATGGCCCCGCGTCTGGTAGGCCAGGCAGCCTTCCAGATCAACTTCATCGTCATGACGAACTTCGCCTCCCGGCTTGGCGAGAGCAAGGTCTCGGCGATCAATTACGCCTACCAGGTCTTCATGCTGCCGCACGGCGTGCTGGCGCTTAGCCTCTCGACCGTGATCTTCCCGATGATGGCCCGCCAGTATGAGTTGAATCAGCTTGACGACCTCAAAGTAACCCTGCGCGGCGCGCTCGGCCCGCTCATCTTCCTCACCTTCCCGGCGTCGGTCGGGCTCTTCGCCTTCCGCACCAGCATCGTCCAGGTGCTCTTCCAGTTCGGCTCCTTCTCCGACGAGTCCACCCGGCTCGTCGCCCAGGCCCTCGCCTACTTCTCGGTGGGCCTGGTGGCATTCGCGGTCGTCGAGGCGGTCACGCGGGCCTTCTACGCCATGCACGACACCCGCACGCCGGTGACGGTCGCCATCGTGACCGTCATCGCCAACATAGCCCTCAGCGCCTATCTCGCGCCGCGCCTCGGGCACGGGGGACTGGCCCTCTCGATTGCGCTCACCACCGTCGTGGAGATGGCGATCCTGCTGACAGTCCTCTACCGGCGCATCGGCGGGCTCGGCCGGGGCCTGCTCGAATCGACGATCAAGGCAGCAGCAGCCACGGCGATCATGGCGGTCGTCGCCCTGCGCTTCGCCGGCCCGCTGGCACAGGTGACCGACCCGTCCGACGGGCGTTCTATCGCGGGTATGGTCATGTTCGTCGTCACGCTGGGCGCCACCGGCATTACGTACCTCGTTTCCGCTTACTACCTGCGCGCGCCCGAGCTCTTCGAGACCCTCGACCGCGTCCGCTCCCGCCTGCGCCGCGCATGACAGCCGCTGCGTGCGGCGCGGTCGCTCGGTTATACTTGGCGTTCGAGCATCCGCAGGGGTGGAGGTCGCGGCGCGCGCTGTATGATCGAACAAGAACGTATTCGAAACTTCAGCATCATCGCTCATATCGATCACGGGAAGTCGACTCTGGCTGACCGTCTCCTTGAGTACACCCACGCGGTGACCGAGCGAGAGATGGTCGAGCAGATCCTCGACTCGATGGATCTGGAGCGGGAAAAGGGCATCACGATCAAGGCCCGATCCGTTCGCATGGACTATCAGGCGAAGGACGGGATCACCTATGCCCTCAACCTGATCGACACGCCCGGCCACGTCGACTTCTCGTACGAGGTGAGCCGCAGCCTCGCCGCCTGTGAGGGTGCGCTGCTCGTTGTGGACGCCGCGCAGGGCATTGAGGCGCAGACGATGGCCAACGTTCACCTAGCGATTGACGCCGGACTCGCCATCGTGGCCGTCGTCAACAAGATCGACCTGCCCAACGCCCAGCCCGAGAAGGTCGCCCACGACCTGCAGCAGGTCATCGGGCTCCTGGAGGACGAGATCATCTTCGCGTCGGCCAAGTCGGGCCTCGGGGTCGATGAGATCCTAGAGGCCATCGTGACCAAGATCCCGCCGCCGAGCGGCGACCGCACCGCGCCGCTTCGTGCGTTGATCTTCGACTCCCACTACGACCCCTACAAGGGCGTCATCGCGTACGTGAAGGTGGTCGACGGGATCCTGCGGGAGGAGCAGCCGCTGCGCCTGATGGCGACCGGCAAGGAGACCGACGCGCTCGAAATCGGCGTCTTCCGGCCGACGATGACCCGTGTCTCGGAACTCGGCGCGGGCGAGGTCGGCTACATCGCGACCGGTCTGAAGGTCGTGACCGACTGCCAGGTGGGCGACACCGTCACCGATGCCGAACGCCCCGCCCCGGAGCCACTCCCCGGCTACCGGCCAGTCAAGCCGATGGTCTTCGCCGGGCTCTACCCCGTGGACGGGGAGGACTACCCGGCGCTGCGCGACGCGCTGGCGCGGCTCAAGCTCAACGACGCGTCGCTCGTCTACGAGCCGGAGTCCTCCGACGCCCTGGGCTTCGGCTTCCGCTGCGGCTTCCTGGGTCTGCTCCACATGGAGATCATCCAGGAGCGGCTCGAGCGCGAGTACAAGCTTGACCTTCTGGCGACCGCGCCGAGCGTTGAGTACGAGGTACTGAAGCGCGACGGCACGGTCGTCCATGTGGACAACCCCTCCGACATGCCGTCGCCGGGCGAGATCGAGGAGATCCGAGAGCCGTGGGCGAGTCTCACGATTATGTCGCCCTCGCGCTACATCGGCACGATTATGGAGCTGGTCACCAGCCGCCGCGGTCAGTTCGTCGACATGACCTACCTCGATGAGGACCGCGTCCAGCTCAGCTTCGAGATGCCGTTGGCGGAATTGATCGTCGACTTCTACGACCAGCTCAAGTCACGCACGCAGGGATACGCCAGTCTCGACTACCAGCTCGCCGACATGCGGGCGTCGGATCTGGTCAAGCTCGACATCCTCGTCAACGGGCAGCCGGTGGATGCTCTGTCCTTGATCACCCACCGCAACTCAGCGTACGAGCGCGGAAAGGCGCTGGTGGAGTCGCTGCGCAAGCTGATCCCGCGCCAGTTGTTCGATGTCCCGGTGCAGGCATCAATCGGCAGCCGGGTGATCGCGCGTGAGACGATCCGCGCCATGCGGAAGAACGTGCTGGCCAAGTGCTACGGCGGTGACGTGACCCGCAAGCGCAAGCTGCTGGAGAAGCAGAAGGAGGGCAAGGCGCGGATGAAGATGGTCGGGAGCGTCGAGATCCCGCAGGAAGCCTTCCTGGCAGTCCTGAGCCTTGGCGGTGACGCAAACGGCCGCTCCCCGGGGCGGGAGTAACACCCCCATGCCAGGTATCACGCTGGTAGGCCTCGGTCCCGGCGATCCCGCGGCGTTGAGCCAGGCCGCGCGGGACGCGCTCGCGAACGGGCAGGTCTTCCTCCGCACGCGCCATCATCCCGTGGTCATCCAGCAGGCGGCGCCGGCCGGCCGGCCCGCCTTCGAAGACCTGCTTGACAGTGACACGCCCCTGGCGATCGTCATCGAGCGATGGATCGACACGCTCCTCGATGCCGCGCGGACTGACGCGGTCGTGTACGCCGTCCCTGGGAACCCCCTCGTTGGCGACGCCACGGTTCGTGTGCTGCTCCAGCGCGCTGAGGAAGCCGCCGTCCCGGTCAGGGCGATCCCCGGCAGCGGCGTGGTCGATGCTGCGACCGCCGCGCTTCCCCCGTCCGCCCTCGCATCGGGCGTGCAGGTGCTGGATACGCTTGACCTGGCCCTGGCTGCCGAGCACGCGCCCTTCGGTGGCGGAGAGGCGGCGCTGTCGCCGCTGCAGCCGCTGCTGTTGACGAACCCGGGTCCCGCCCGTGTGATGGCAGCCGCGTGCGA
>DATGQR010000008.1:0-3218 GCA_035304105.1 Thermomicrobiales bacterium
GAGCGACCGAATGATGCAGCGGACCGTCGTCCAGGTCTGCGCCGATGGCTGGCTCGACTCCCACCTCGACCAAGCACGCGCCGTCTACCGCGCCCGCTGGGAGGCCGTCCGCGCCGCGCTGGAGCGCGCCATGCCGCCCGGTGTCCGCTGGACGGAGCCTGAGGGCGGCTACTTCTTCTGGGTGACGCTGCCCGACGGGATCGATACCAGCGCGCTGCTGCCGGAGTGTGCCGCGGCCGGTGTCGTCTACCTGCCCGGCAGCCTCTTCTACCCCGACATGCGGCCCAGTGCGTCGCTCCGCATCGGCTTCTCGACGTTGCCGCCGGAGGACCTGACGCTAGGGATCGAACGACTCGGCCAGGTACTCTACGGCGCTCTGGCCGGGGGAAGGCGGGCCGGACCATGAGCGGCGAGCAGGCAGACATCCAGGTGCTCCAGGTCGACGGGCGCGAGATCGTCGTCACCAGCCCGGACAAGGTCCTGTGGCCGCAGGACGGGCTGACCAAGACCGACCTGCTCGACTACTACCAGGCCGTGGCCCCGGCCATGCTGCCCTACCTCCGCGATCATCCGGTGACCCTGCGCGTCTTCCCCGGCGGGATCGATCGACCGGGCCACTACCGCCGCGACCTGCCGAAGGACGCACCTGATTGGCTGCCGAGCGCGACCTACAGCCCGGCCTCACGCGCCGGGGAGCTGCACCCGCCGCTAATCCCGGACGCGGCGGCTCTGCTCTGGTACGCGGAGCGCGGCGCGATCGAGTTTCATATTTGGCTTGCGACCGCAGACCGCCTGGAACAGCCGGACTGGGCCGTGTTCGACCTCGACCCGGGCGACGAGGTGGACTTCCCCGCGGTGCTGGAAGCTGCGCTGCTGGTCCGCGACACGCTGGCGGCGCAAGGCATCGACGGCTACCCAAAGACCAGCGGCGGGCGGGGACTGCACGTCTTCGTCCCGCTCGAACCCGTCCACGACTTCGCGGCGGTGCGCGACTGGGTGCGGGGCATCGCCGCCCAGTTGGCCGAGGAGCACCCGGACCAGATCGCGGTCGCCGCCCGCGGGACACACGAGGGGCAGCGCGTGACCGTCGACCACGCACAGAACAGCGTCGCGCGCAACACGGCGGCGCCCTATACCGCGCGCGGGCATCCAGGGGCCCCGGTCTCTGCGCCGGTCACCTGGGACGAGGTAGCCGCCGGCACGATACGGCCAGACCAGTTCACCCTGCGCACCATGCCCGAACGGATCCAGCAGCTCGGCGATCTCTGGGCCGCCGCCCTGACCGCGCCCCAGCGCCTGCCAGGCTGAGTGCGCCGCCCAGCGCGCACCTCGAGAGCGGCGAGCCTGGCACGGGCCGGGGGACGCCACGGGAGCAACGGGGCATACGTACCAATGCGAAGCAGCGCACCCCGAGGGTGCGGCGGGGCGAAAATGGTAGAATCTAACTTTGAAGGGCGGCTGGCTCACTGAGCCGGCGGCCTCTACGATGGAGCGGACATGCAGAACCAGTCCACACGGTGGCACGCCACGACCATCCTCGGCGTCCAGCGGGATGGGGATGTCGCGCTCGCCGGGGACGGGCAGGTCACCTACGGCGACGTGGTGATGAAGCACGGAGCGCGGAAGATCCGCACGCTCCTCGACGGCCAGGTCGTGGCCGGCTTCGCAGGCGCCGTCGCCGATGCCCTCACGCTGTTCGAGAAGTTCGAAACCCACCTGCGCGACTGGGACGGTAACCTGCGCCGTGCGGCAGTGGAGCTCGCCAAGGAGTGGCGCACTGATCGCTACCTGCGCCGCCTCGAAGCGCAGTTGATCGTGGCCGACGGCGACTCGCTGCTGGTGATCTCCGGCGAGGGTGATGTGATCGAGCCGGACGACGGGGTGGCCGCGATCGGCACTGGCGCGCCCTACGCCACCGCCGCGGCACGGGCGCTGCTGCAGCATACCGACATGCCCGCCCGCGAGATCGCCGAGGCAGCCATGCGTGTGACCGCGGACCTGTGCATCTACACCAACGACCACATCGTGATCGAGACAACCAGGCGGCAGGATGAAGCCCAGAACGACTGACCAGATGACCCACGACGCAGCCACCAGAGACCCGATCGGCGCCATGACGCCGCGCCAGATCGTGGAGGCGCTCAACCGCTACATCGTCGGCCAGGATCAGGCCAAGCGGGCAGTGGCGATCGCGCTCCGTAACCGCTGGCGCCGCCAGCATCTCCCCGAGGGGCTGCGGCAGGAGGTCATGCCCAAGAACATCTTGATGATCGGACCGACCGGGGTCGGGAAGACGGAGATCGCCCGCCGCGTCGCAACCATCGCCGACGCGCCCTTCCTCAAGGTGGAAGCAACGAAGTTCACCGAGGTTGGCTACGTCGGCCGCGACGTCGAGACGATCGTGCGCGATCTCGTCGAGGTCAGCATCGGCATGCTCCACGGGCAGCGGCTCGAAGCCGTGCGGGAGGAGGCCAGCTCTGCCGCCATCCAGCGTCTGGCCGACTTGCTGATCGAGCAGCGCGCCGCTAACCGGCGCGGACGACGCAAGGAAACGCCGCGCGAGGCCGAGGCGATCCAGGACCCCGAGCAGCGACGGCGGCACGAGGCGAACGTCCGCCGCCGGCTGGCGCGGCAGCGCGCCCGGATGCTCGACCTGCTCCAGAAGGAAGCGCTCGAGGATGAGACGGTCGAACTGGAGACCGATCAGGAGTTCGACGCGATCATCCCGCTGGAGTTCGCCGCGGGCATGAGCCCCGAGGAACTCCACGAGACCTTCAGCGAGTTGCTGGAGGGCTTCGCGCCGCGCCGTCGCTCGCGCAAGGTCTCGGTTCGGGAGGCGCGCCAGATCCTGACCCAGCAGGAGGCAAACCGGCTGGTGGACTTCGACTCGGTGGTCGAGGAGGCGGTCCGCCGCGCCGAGGAGCACGGCATCATCTTTATCGACGAGATCGACAAGCTGATCAATCCCAACGGCGACTACGGGCCGGACGTCTCGGGGGAAGGCGTTCAGCGTGACCTGCTCCCCATCGTCGAGGGGTCGGTGGTCAACACCCGCTACGGCCCGATCAAGACGGACCACATCCTCTTCATCGCGGCGGGTTCGTTCCAGACCGTGCGCCCGTCCGACCTCATCCCGGAGCTGCAGGGGCGGTTCCCGATCCGGGTCGAGCTAGACCACCTGAGCGAGGACGACCTGTTCGCGATCCTGACCCAGCCCG
>DATGQR010000009.1:0-7337 GCA_035304105.1 Thermomicrobiales bacterium
TGGTGGCCGGCGACTCGTTGCTCCTGAAGCGCGGCTGCACCTGGAAAGGCCCGCTCCAGGCGAAGTGGAACGGCACCGCCAGCAACCCGATCACGATCGGCGCCTACGGCGAGGGCGCCAAGCCAGTCATCAAGAACGCGCCCGACGGCAACGTCAAGATCAGCGGCTCACACCAGCGCATCGCAGAGATCAAGTCCGTCTTCGAGCTGAGCGCCTATGCCTCGATCAACAAGGCCTGCTACAACCAGCCACAGTCCCCGGCCTGGCGCGTCGGCTTCAACTTCGTCGGCGGCCACCACAACACGCTGCGCGACTCGATCGCGACTGGCGGCTCGCTGGGCGTCAACTTCACCAACAGCAGCCACCACAACAAGTTCATCCACAATCGGGTGGTCGGCAACCACGGCGCCTGGAACATCGACAGCAAGTGGCCGCAGGGCGGCACCGCCGTCTTCCTGCATGGTGACTCCAACGAGGTTGCCCACAACCACTTCGAAGACAACTACACCTATTGCTGGGACGAGAGCATCTCGATCGAGCTCTTCGACGCGACCAACAGCAAGGTGCACCACAACACGTCCGTGGGTGACAAGGTTTTCGTCGAGGCCGGCAGCGGCAAGCTGCAGTCCAGCAACAACGTGTTCGCCTACAACGTGCACACGACCGACGTCGCTCGCGCCCGCTTCCTGGTGACCCGCGGCGCCGGGCAGTCGCACGGCCCGGTCTGGAACACGAAGCTGTACAACAACACGATCTACTACACCGGCGCCGACAGCCAGGGCATTGCCTGCATGGCCTGTGGTCCGAACGTGCTGACAATGCGCAACAACATCATCGTGGCGCAGGGTAAGGCCGTCTATTCCGGCGGCGGCACGCCGAACGAGTCCCACAACATCTTCTGGAAGACCGACGGCGGCTCGCTGCCGCATGACTTCATGCAGGGCTTCACGCCGAACGGCAACACCCTCGTCGCCAACCCGAAGTTCGTCGACCCCGGCAAGGGCAACTTCCACCTGAACCCGAAGAGCCCGGCGATCAACCGCGGCAGCAACGACGTGCTCGACGCCGGCTTCAAGGCCGACATGGACGGCGACCCCGTCCCGATGGGTGGCAAGGTCGACATCGGCGCCGATGAGGTCGAAATCAGCAGCCCGTCGGAGTCCGAACTCCAGGATCCGGCTACGCAGCCGATCGTGCTGCCGGCCCGCATCGAAGCCGAGAACTACAAGCCAGGCGGCCAGGGCGTCGGCTACTACGACACGACCCCGGGCAACACCGGCGGCGCTTGCCGCAACGATGACGTCGATCTGGCCGAGACCAGCGACAACGGCGGCGGCTGCAACCTGGGCTTCGTGGCGGCCGGCGAGTGGCTGGCCTACGACATCCTCGTGCCGGCGACCGGCAAGTACAACTTCACGGCGCGCGTCGCGACGATCCACACCGGCCGCACGCTGCACATCGAAGTCGACGGCAAGAACGTGACCGGCGCGATGACGGCCCCGAACACTGGCGACTGGCAAACCTGGGGCAACGTCACCGTGACCGACGTCCACCTCGAGGCCGGCATCCATGAGATGCGGATCGTGATGGACGGCGGCAATGTCAACCTCAACTACGTTGATGTCGACGCCGTCGGCGGCGTGACCAACGCCATCGCCCTGCCGGGCCGCATCGAAGTCGAAGCCTTCAAGGAAGGCGGCCAGGGCGTCGGTTACTTCGATACCACGCCGGGCAACTCCGGCGGCGCCTGCCGCGATTCTGACGTGGACCTGGCCGAGACGCAGGATGTCGGTGGCGGCTGCAACCTGGGCTATACCGTCGCCGGTGAGTGGCTGGCCTACGACATCGTGGTGCCGGCGGCCGGCCTGTACAACTTCACGGCGCGTGTCGCGACGCCCGCCTCGGGCCGCAGCCTGCACCTGGAGATCGACGGCCAGGACATCACCGGCCCGATCGCCGTCCCGAACACCGGCGGCTGGCAGAAGTGGGCCAACGTGACGACGCCCTCGGTCGAGCTGCCGGCCGGCGTCCACGAGCTGCGTATCGTGCTGGATTCGGGCAACTTCAACCTGAATTACATCGACGCACACCTGGCCGGCGCCGGCGCCCTGAGCGCGGAATCCCTGGCCGCCGAGCCGCTGGCCGACAGCGCGCCGCTGGCCGAGGCGACACCAGCGCCCGAGACCTCTCCGACGCCTGAGGCCTCGGAAACTGTGGAGGAGCAGCAGGCTCCGGCAGTGACCGTCGTCGCGCCGGCCGAGCTGACCGCGACGCTGACCGACGCAGGCGTCGAGCTGGCATGGGCCGGCGGCGAGGGCGTGCTCCACTACGTCATCGAGCGCTCGACCGATGGCGGTGAGTGGAACGTCCTGGCCGACGACGTACCGGCGGACGAGCCGCGCTACACCGATGACGAGCTGGAGCCGGGCCTGACCTACTCGTACCGGGTCAAGGCCGTGTCCGAGGCGGGCGAGTCGGAGTACTCCGACGTCTTGACCGTCACGATGCCCGCCGCGACATCGTAGACCTGGCGATGACACGCATCACGGCGGTTTCGTAGAACCACCGAATGGCAACACCTCACCGCGGCGGCGGGCCCATCCAGGCCCGCCGCTTCGGTGTCCACGACCTGCCGCTCCCAGGCCGCCACTCGGCGGAATCCTCACCCAGCAGAAGCGTCTGACAATTCCGTCACGCGGTCCGCGTCGACCATTACCGTTGTGTTCAGAACGCTTGGCTACGCTGGCCTTGTTCCACGGCAACAGGGTTCTAGTGCTCCAGCGCGCCAAACGCGCGGAGCGTCGCACGGGGACAGGGCAGGGACCAAATGCACGAGCATGGGAAGACGTACTGGTCGCCACGTTGCAAGGTGTCGGTGGTTATTCCGGCGCTCAACGAGGCTGAGAATCTCCCGCACGTCTTACCGCGAATTCCACCGGGCGTACACGAAGTCATCCTGGTGGACGGCAACTCCACCGACGGCACCCCAGACATTGCCAGGCAACTCCTACCCAGCATTCGCATCGTCCAGCAAAAGGGCCGCGGCAAGGGCGACGCCCTCTGCACCGGCTTCGCCGCTGCCACCGGCGACGCCATCGTGATGCTGGACGCCGACGGGTCCACCGACCCGGCCGAGATTCCGCGCTTCATCGGCACCCTGCTGGCCGGCGCGGATTACGCGAAAGGCTCCCGCTTCCTCCATGGCGGTGGCACGTCCGACATGCCGCTCTACCGGAAGCTGGGGAACTGGTCTTTCGTGATGGCGGTGCGCGCTTTCTTCGGTGGCCGCTATTCGGATCTCTGCTACGGCTACAACGCGTTCTGGAAGTCTGCGATCCAGCGATTGCAGCTGGACGGCGAAGGCTTCGAGATCGAGACGATGATGAACGTCCGCGCCCTGCGCGCCGGGCTGCGCGTCGTCGAGGTCCCCAGCTTCGAAGACAAACGCATCTACGGCTCGTCGCGCCTGCGCACGATCCCGGACGGCTGGCGCGTGCTCAAGACGATCTGGCGCGAGCGCTGGTTCAGGTCCGCCACGGCCGAGCCGGCCGGCGCGGCGCCCGAGCTGGCCCCGGTTCACGCCAGCGAGCCGGAATCGAATGGTCATCACCACGAGGCGCCCGTGCCAACCGTCAGCGCCGTGCAGTCCGCAGCCGGCCTGGAGCTCGATGGCGAATGAAGCGCGACAACCAATTCTCGGTGGTGATCTGCGCCTACACCGAGCAGCGCTGGGATGACCTGCTGGCCGCGGTCGACTCGGTCCGCCGGCAGACCCTGACGCCACGGGAGATCATCGTGGTCGTCGACCACAACCCCGCGATGCTCGCCCGCGTGCGCGACGAGATCGGCGACGTGCTGGCCGTCGAGAACCATCAGCGCCAGGGTCTCTCCGGGGCCCGCAACAGCGGCTTGCGCGCCAGCAGCGGGGAGTATGTGGCGTTCCTCGACGACGACGCCCTGGCCGAGCCGGACTGGCTCGGTCGGCTGGCCGCCGGCTACGACGACCCGCGCGTCGTCGGCGTCGGCGGCGTCATCGAGCCGCTCTGGAGCGGCGGCCGCCCTGGCTGGTTCCCAGCCGAATACGACTGGGTCGTCGGCTGCACCTACGTCGGCATGCCGACGCGCAGGATGGCGGTCCGCAATCTGATCGGCGCCAACATGTCCTTCCGCCGTGAGCTGTTCCACATCGCGGGGGAGTTCACCAGCGGGATCGGACGCGTCGGCACGCGCCCGGTCGGGTGCGAGGAGACCGACTTCTGCATTCGCGCGGCGGAGCGGCTGCCGGGGAGCATCTTCCTCTACGAGCCGGCCGCCCGAGTGCGCCACCGCGTGCCACCCGAGCGCGCCACGCTGGGCTACTTCCTGCGTCGCTGCTTCGCGGAAGGCAACTCGAAAGTCGCCGTCACCCAGCGCAGCGGGGCAAACCGCGGGCTCTCTAGCGAGCGGGCATACGTCCTGCGGACACTGCCGGGCGGCATCGTGCGGCACGGCCTGAAGGCACCACTGATCGAGCGCGACCCGGCCGGGCTGGGACGCGCCGTCATGGTCGCCCTCGGGCTATCGGTCACGACCGCCGGTTATCTCGGCGGCCACATCTCGAAAGACGCGCTCGGCGCCAGATTTGCGCGCCGCTCGCGGTCATTGAAGCAGTCGGTGTCATAAGGAGTCGAAAGCGAGACAACGCATGGCGATTTCCGGTGAAAAGTCGACCTTGATCACGCCCTACGGCGGGCGGCTCGTCGATCTGCGCGTCGATCCGGAGCAGCTCGACGAGCTGAGGGCATACGCGAATACCCTGCCGTCGATTCAGCTCTCCAGCCGCGCGGCCTGCGACCTCGAACTGCTGGCCGTGGGCGGATTCTCGCCGCTGGACCGCTTCATGGGCGGCGAGGATTTCCAGCGCGTGCTGGACGAGATGCGCCTGGCCGACGGGCACATCTTCCCGATCCCGGTGACGCTGCCGGTCGACGCCGACGCGCCGATCGCGCTGGACAAGGACATCGCGCTGCGCGACTCGCACAATGAGATCCTGGCGGTCATGACGGTTGAGGAGATCTACCGCTGGGACCGGGTCGAGGTAGCCGACAAGGTCTACCGCACGCGCGACGCGCGCCACCCGCTGGTAGCCGAGATGGACCGCTGGGGTCCGCTCAACATCTCTGGCCGGCTGCGGGTGATCCAGACGCCACGGCACGTCGACTTTCAGGAGTTACGCCTCGATCCGGCCCAGGTGCGCGCGCGGCTGGCAGAATTGGGGCGCACCAACATCGTCGCCTTCCAGACGCGCAACCCGCTGCACCGCGTCCATGAGGAACTGACCAAGCGCGCCGCCCAGCAGATCAATGGCACGCTGCTGCTGCACCCGACGGTCGGGATGACCAAGCCCGGCGACGTCGACCACTACACCCGCGTGCGAACCTACCGGGCGCTCGCCGAGCGCTACTACGATCCGGGCCACGTCCTGCTCGCGCTGCTGCCGCTGGCGATGCGCGTGGCCGGCCCACGCGAAGCGCTCTGGCACGCGCTGATCCGCCGCAACTACGGAGCGAACCACCTGATCGTGGGCCGCGACCACGCCGGGCCGGGCAAGGACTCGCAGGGCAAGCCATTCTACGGCCCCTACGAGGCCCAGGAGCTGGTAGCCGAGTACGCCGACGAGTTGGGTGTCCGCCCGATGGGCTTCCAGGAGCTGGTCTACCTGGTCGAGGATGACCGCTATGAGGAGATCACGCGCGTGCCAAACGGCAAGCAGACGGCGCGCCTCTCCGGCACTCAGGTGCGCGAGGAGTTCCTCGACATCGGCCGCCGCCTGCCGGAGTGGTTCACCCGCCCCGAGGTCGCCGAGATCCTTGCCGAGACGTACCCGCCGCGCCACCGTCAGGGCGTCTGCATCTGGTTCACCGGCCTGAGCGGCTCGGGCAAGTCGACGACCGCCGAGATCCTGACGTCATTGCTGCTCGAGCGCGGCCGGCAGGTGACGGTGCTCGATGGCGACGTCGTGCGCACGCACCTCTCCCAGGGGCTGGGCTTCTCGAAGGAAGATCGCGACATCAACGTCCGCCGCATTGGTTATGTCGCCTCAGAGATCGCCCGCCACGGCGGGGTGGTCATCTGCGCGGCCGTCAGCCCCTACCGCGCGACGCGCGACGACGTCCGCAACATGGTCGGCGACGGCCGCTTCATCGAGGTGTTCGTCGACACGCCGCTGGAGGTCTGCGAGAGCCGCGACGTCAAGGGCATGTATGCCAAAGCGCGGCGCGGCGAGATCAAGGACTTCACCGGGATCGACGACCCCTACGAGCCGCCACTGAACCCGGAGATCACGCTGACGACCGTCGACACCGACCCGATGACCAACGCGCGTCGGATCATCGCCTATCTCGAGGAGCGTGGCTTCGTGCGCGATGTCTCCAACCCGCTGCCCGTCGAAGGGGTCGAGACGAACGGCGCGAGCGCGCTCTACGCAACCGCACCGGGAGACTAGCCGTGAATGCCCTGCAACAAGCCGATCTCACTGCGCGAAAGATCGCGATCAAGGTCCTGCCGGCCGGCGCCAAGCGCACGATGCTGCGGCGCCGGCGGCAGCTGGTCAACACCTTCCTGCAGTGCCGGTCGCTCGCGGGGCACTGCGGCACCCTGCCGTCGTTCCTGATCATCGGCGGCCAGAAGTGCGGCACGACCGACCTCTACGACCGGCTGGTCAAGCACCCGCAGGTGCACAAGGCGATCCTGAAGGAGATCGACTACTTCCAGGTGCACTACTCGAAGGGGTTGGCCTGGTACCGCAGCCACTTTCCAAACCTGGAGGACGAGAAGCCCAGGCTGGAGGAGGACGCCCTGCTCAACAAGGGCTACGACTGGTACCGGCCACCTGCCGCGGCACAGCACGGCTCGAACGGGCGGCCGATCACCGGCGAGGCCAGCGGCTACCTCTCGTATCCGGCCGCGCCGTACCGCATCCAGGCACTACTGCCGGACGTGAAGCTGATCGCGCTGCTCCGCAACCCCGTCAACCGCGCCTACTCGCACTTCAACCACGTGCGCCGGCTCGGGATCGAGCCGGTCGAGACGTTCGAGGAGGCGCTCGAACTGGAGCTGCGGCGCAAGCAGGGCGACGCGCCGCCGGACCCGCCGGGCAAGCGCTACCGCCTGGGTGAGCGCTCGTACCTGTCGAAGGGCCTCTACGCGGACCAGCTCGAACACTGGTACCGCTGCTTCCCGCGCGAGCAGGTGATGGTGATCCAGTCGGAGCAGTTCTATCGCGACACCCGCGCGACGGTGCTGGCGGTCACGGAGTTCCTGGGGCTGCCGGAATGGGAGCCTGAGGATTACCGGGG
>DATGQR010000010.1:0-6773 GCA_035304105.1 Thermomicrobiales bacterium
CTCCGGGAGATTACCATCACCCAGCTGCCGCTCTTCCGAAAGGGAAAGGTGCGTGACACCTACGAGCTGGGCGACAACCTGCTGATGATCGCTACCGACCGTATCTCGGCCTTCGACGTGGTCCTTCCGGATGGCATCCCCGACAAAGGCCGCATTCTGACGCAGCTCTCAGTGTTCTGGTTCGAGCAGACGCGTGACATCGTACCCAACCACCTGATCAGCAGCTCCGTTGAGGACTTGCCCGATGAATTGAGCTCATACGTCGAGGTGTTGCGCGACCGCTTCATGATCGTGCGGCGCGCCGAGCGGATCGATGTGGAGTGCGTGGTGCGCGGCTACCTGGCCGGCTCGGCGTGGGTCGAGTACCAGCAGCACGGCACGGTTTGTGGTCAGCCGCTCCCGGCCGGCCTGGTCGAAAGTGCCCGGCTGCCGGAGCCCATTTTCACGCCGGCGACCAAGGCTGAGGAGGGGCACGACGAGAACATCCCGATCAGCAAGATGAAGGAGCTCGTCGGGCGCGACACGACCGAGAGGGTCATCGACATCAGCAAGCGTCTGTTCGAGCGAGGCAGCGAGATCGCTGAGGCGAAGGGCATCATCCTGGCCGATACGAAGTTTGAGTTCGGCTTCGTCGATGGCGAGTTGACGCTGATCGACGAGGCGCTGACGCCGGACAGCTCGCGCTACTGGGACGCCGCGGCATATGAGCCGGGTCGCCCTCAGGAGAGCTTCGATAAGCAGTTCGTGCGCGATTGGCTGCTCCAGTCCGGTTGGGACCGCACTCCGCCAGCGCCCCCGTTGCCGGCCGAGGTGGTCGAAGGGACGGCGCGGCGTTATCGCGAGGCATACGAGCGCATCACCGGGAGGGTGTTGGCGGACTAATGGCAGATGGCAAGCTTTTTCATGCCGAGGTGTACGTGAGCCTGAAGCGGCTGGTGAACGACCCGGAAGGCATCGAGATCCGAAACGGGCTCCACAATCTCGGCTATGACGAGGTCGAGGATGTCCGCTCGGGCAAGTACTTTCAACTCAAGCTCCGCGCGAGCAGCCGGGACGAGGCGATTGCCCGCGTCAATGAGATGGCCGAGCGGCTGCTCAGCAACACGGTCATCGAAGAGTTCCACGTACAGGTACGAGATTCAGCCGACGTTAGCTGAGAGGCACTCCATTCAATGAAGTTTGGCGTTGTGACATTTCCAGGATCAAACGGCGATCACGACGCGCTGTCGGCCATCGAGTTGGGATTGCGGGAAGAGGTCGCGCCGATCTGGCACAAGGAGCGCAGCGTCGATGGTTTCGACGCGCTGATCATTCCCGGCGGCTTCAGCTACGGTGACTACCTGCGAGGCGGGGCGATTGCCCGCTTCTCGCCGATCATGGACGCGGTGGCCGAGTTCGCGGCCGCTGGCAAGCCGGTGCTTGGCATGTGCAACGGCTTCCAGATACTCACCGAGGCGGGGCTGCTGCCGGGAGCATTGCTGCGCAATCAGTCACTGCGCTTTTCCTGCAAGTGGGTCAACGTGCGAGTCGAAACCGATCGCACGCCCTTCACTCAGGCGATCGACCCCGGCACCGTCCTGCGACTCCCGATCGCCCATGGGGAGGGGCGCTACTTTGTCGATCCAGAAACGCTCGAGCAGCTCAAGGCTCGCGATCAGATCGTTTTCCGCTACACCGACGCTCACGGGGTAGAGACCGACGAGGCGAACCCTAATGGTTCGCTCGACAACATCGCTGGCGTCTGCAACGAGGCTGGCAATGTCGTCGGGCTGATGCCGCATCCAGAGCGGGCCTATGACGCCCTGCTCGGCGGCGACGATGGCCTGAAGATTCTCGGCTCGGTGTTGAGGCAGCATGCGAGGCAAGTGGCGTGACGGTTACCGATCAGACACTACGTGAGGTCGCGCTGACGCGCGAGGAGTACGACAAGATCGTCGCGCTGCTGGGGCGCGAGCCGAGCCCAGTGGAACTGGGCATGTTTGGCGCGATGTGGAGCGAGCACTGCGGCTACAAGCACTCGCGGCCGCTGCTGCGGATGTTCCCGACCGAGGGCGAGCGCGTTCTCCAGGGGCCTGGCGAGAACGCTGGCGTCATCGACATCGGTGACGGCCTCGGCGCGGCCTTCAAGATCGAATCGCACAACCACCCGTCGGCCATCGAGCCCTACCAGGGCGCGGCCACGGGCGTCGGTGGGATCGTGCGCGACATCTTCACGATGGGCGCACGCCCGGTCGCGCTGCTCAACTCGCTGCGCTTCGGGCCGCTGACCAGCGCTCGCAACCGCTATCTCCTCTCCGGCGTCGTCGGGGGCATCGGCGGTTATGGGAACTGCCTGGGCATCCCGACCGTTGCCGGCGACATCTACTTCGCCGACTCGTACTCGTCGAACCCGCTCGTCAATGCGATGGCCGTCGGCATCGTCCGCCACGACATGATCACCCGGGCGCGGGCGAGCGGTCCCGGCAACCTGGTAGTCCTGGTTGGCGCGGACACAGGGCGCGACGGCATTCATGGCGCGACCTTCGCTTCGGTTGATAACCCGGAGGAATCCCACCGCGGTGTCGTCCAGGTCGGCAACCCGTTCCTGGAGAAGTTGCTGCTCGAAGCCTGCCTGGAATTGCTCGAGACCGACTACGTGGTGGCGATGCAGGACCTCGGCGCCGCGGGTTTGACCTCCTCGATCGTCGAAAGCGCCAGTCGAGGCGGCGTCGGCATCGAGATCGACGTGGCCCACGTCAGCCGGCGCGAAGAGGGCATGAACGCCTACGAGATCATGCTCAGCGAAAGCCAGGAGCGCATGCTCGTGATCGTTCGCGAAGACGGCCTCGACGCCGTACGCGAGATCTTCGAGCGCTGGGATCTGAACTCGGACGTGATCGGCAAGGTGACCGAAGACGGCAACGTGCGCGTCCTGGAGCACGGCACGGTCGTCGCCGACGTGCCAGCCACCTACTTCACCGACGAATGCCCGACCTACGTCCGGCCAAGCGTGGAAGATCCGGCCGTGGCCGAGCTTCGCGCGTTCGACCCGGACATCCTGCCGGACCTCAACCCGGATCAGTTCGGAGACACGCTTCTGACGTTGCTGGGTTCCTGGAACATCTGCTCGCGGGAGCCGGTGGTGCGAACCTACGATCACACCATCATGTCGAATACCGTCCTGCCCCCGCTCGACGGCGACGCGGCGGTGGTGCGCATCAAGGGCACCAACCGCGCGCTGGCGATGAAGACGGACTGCAATCCCCGCTACGTCTATCTCGATCCATACGTCGGCGGGCAGCACGTTGTCGCGGAAACTGCGCGCAACGTGGCCTGCACGGGAGCAAAGCCGGCGGCGCTGACGAACTGCCTCAACTTCGGTAACCCAGAACGTCCGCCCGTTTACTACCAGCTCGAACAGGCGATCCGCGGCATGGCCGAGGCCGCCCGGGCACTCGAAACGCCGGTCATCAGCGGCAACGTCAGCCTCTACAACGAGACGGACGGCGTGCCGGTGCTGCCGACACCGACGGTCGGAATGGTTGGTTTGATCGACGATGTCGAGCGCCATGTCGGTATGGCGGCGCGACGCGGTGACGAGTTGATACTGATCGGTCCGCGAAGCGCGACGCTCGGCGCCAGCGAGTATCTGTCGATGGTTCACGACAGGGTCGCTGGAGCGCCGCCAGGGATCGACCTCCAGGTCGAGCGCACGGTACAGGAAGCAGTCATTGAACTTGTGGCCGGCGGACTCATCTCTGCGGCCCACGATACGAGCGAGGGCGGCCTGGCGGTCGCAATTGCAGAGATGCTGATCGCGGGCGATACCGGCGCGGAGCTGGATTTGAGCCCGCTGTCGGAGGCAAACGGGGGGCGGTTAGACCGCATGCTGTTCGGTGAGGCGGCTTCCCGCGTGATCGTGGCTGTCGAGCCGGCGCGCCGCGACCGGGTGCAGCAAAAGTTGGATGAGCGGGGCGTCGAGCATCTGCTCCTGGGCCGCTGCGGCGGCGACTCCCTGCGAGTGAACGGCTTGCCGGAAGTGCCGATAGAGGCGATGAGTGCGGCGTGGCGGACCGGGCTGGTGCTCGACTGATGAGCACCGGGCCGGCGGGCCGTCGTACGGGTGAACCGGACGTCAACGACGGGGGACGCGACATGCGCGAGTACATCGAACCTTGGCACGATGACGACCGCCCGCACGAGGAATGCGGTGTCATCGGCATCTACGGCCCCGGACTGGACGTCGCGCGGCTGACCTACTTCGGCCTGCACGCCCTCCAGCATCGCGGCCAGGAGAGCGCCGGCATCGCCGTGGCAGGCGAGGACGGCGTGCGTATCCGCAAGCGCCTGGGGCTGGTGCAAACCGTCTTTGAGGAATCTGATCTCGCGCACCTGCGCGGGTCGCTGGCGGTCGGACACACACGCTACTCGACGACCGGCTCGACGCTGCCCGAGAATGCCGGGCCGATGTCGGCCGATTCTCCAGTCGGGACGATCGTCGTCGCCCACAACGGCAACATCGTCAACGCCGTGCGGCTCCGCCAGGAGTTGGAGGCTGAGGGTGTGCGCTTCGCCACCACAACCGATACCGAGGTATTGACGCAATTGATCGCCCGCGCGCCGGGGGACTCGATCGTCGAAATGCTCAAGAATGCGCTTGAGCGCTGCATCGGCGCGTTCAGCCTCTGCATCCTGACTGAGTCACAGATCATCGGCGTGCGCGATCCCAACGCCATCCGTCCGCTCTGTTTCGGGGAGATGGACGGTGGCTGGGTCATCGCGTCGGAGAGCTGCGCGCTGGCCACCATCGGCGCGGAGTTGGTGCGGGAAGTCAACCCCGGCGAAATCTTGATCATTGACGGCGGCGGCTGGCGCACTGACGCGCTGCGCGGCGCCACAGGCCGCGCCTCCTGCATCTTCGAGTTCATCTATTTTGCGCGACCCGACAGCAAGATGATGGGCGCGCGTATCTACTCAGCACGCCAGCGCATGGGAGAGGAGTTGGCCCGCGAAGCGCCGGTTGAAGCCGATGTCGTGATCGCATCGCCTGACTCGGCGACGCCGGCCGCGATCGGCTACGCGCGCGCCAGTGGGATTCCATTCTCCGAAGGGCTGATCAAGAATCGCTACATTGGCCGAACTTTCATTCAGCCGGATCAGCGCCTGCGCGAACTTGGCGTGCGCCTCAAGTTCAACGCCCTGCCGGAGATCGTCGGTGGCAAGCGCGTGGTGTTGGTGGACGACTCGATCGTGCGCGCCACGACTAGCCGCCTGATTGTGGACTTGCTGCGCTCGGCTGGCGCGACCGAGGTGCACATGCGAATTCACTCGCCGATGATCAAGCACCCTTGCTATCTGGGCGTCGACATGGCGAGCTATGACGAGTTGATCGCCGCGCGCAAGACGCTGGAAGAGATCGAAGAAGAACTCGGCGCCGACTCGCTGGCCTACCTCTCGCTTGAAGGTCTGACGCGGGCCATTGGTCACCCGCGCACCTCGTTCTGCACGGCTTGCCTGACGGGCAGCTACCCGGTGCCCGTGCGCGACGCGCAGGGCAAGTTCGATTTGGAAGCGCAGGGCGAGTCGCAAGTCGATGAGCACGATCCCGATCTGATGCCCGTGGCGGTGAACGGGCTAGCCCCAAATGGCTATTCCGGCCTACAATCTCCGGGCGATTTTCGCCGTTCGCTCTTGATCGGCGATTTGAGACGGGGGAATGACCATGACTGAACTGAAGCGCACTCCGCTTGCCGAGCGGCACATCGAGCTGGGTGCGCGGATGATTGACTTCGCCGGCTGGTACATGCCGGTCCAATACAGCGGGATCGTCGACGAACATAACACCGTGCGCAACGCGGCCGGCCTGTTCGACCTGGGACACATGGGCCAGATGATCGTCGACGGCAACGACGCGTTGGAATACCTCCAGTACATCACGACTAACGATGTCTCGCAGCTCGCCCCCGGCGAGGCACAGTACACGATGATGCTCTATCCGGACGGCGGCGTCGTCGACGACATCATCATCTACCGGCGTCCGTCTGGCACCGGCTACTTCGTCGTCCTGAACGCGGCCAACACCGATAAAGACGTTAGTTGGATGATGGAGCATCGCGAGAAGCGGTCGGACCTCGATGTGACGCTCGATCACATTTCCGATAAATGCGGGATGCTCGCACTGCAGGGGCCGAAGAGCGAGGCGATCCTGGCCCCGATCTCATCGGTCAACCTTGGCGCCATGAAGCCGTTTACGGCCGTCGATGCCGAGGTTGCCGGAGTGCCCTGCCTGGCAGCGCGAACGGGCTACACCGGTGAGGATGGCTGGGAGTTCTATTGCCCGATCGAGCGAGTCGTCGAGCTGTGGGACGCGATCATGGAGGCGGGCGCCGAGCACGGCATCAAGCCCATCGGCCTCGGTGCACGCGACACGCTGCGGCTGGAAGCGCGCATGCCACTCTATGGCAATGAGATCTCCGAGACGATCCACCCGCTGGAGGCCGGGCTACGCTGGGTCGTGAAGTTGAAGAAGGGCGATTTCATCGGGCGCGACGCGCTGCTCGCCAAGCGCGAGGAAGGCATCAACCGCACCATCGTCGGCTTCAAGTTGATCGAGCGTGGCGGCGTCCCCCGCACGCACTACGACGTTCAGGTTGACGGAAAATCGGTCGGATTCGTCACCAGCGGAACGAGTTCGCCGACGCTCGGCGAGAACATCGGGCTGGCGTTGATCGACAAACAGTATGCGGGCGTCGGCAAGCCACTCGATATCATCATCCGCAACAAGCCGGTGAAGG
>DATGQR010000011.1:0-6583 GCA_035304105.1 Thermomicrobiales bacterium
TCCAGTTCCTCTTCCGGAAACACAAGATCGACGTCTTCCAGGGGTGGGGCACGCTGGTTTCGCCGCGCGAGATCCGCGTCCAGCCCGACGAGGGCGAGCCGCAGACGGTGCGCGCCAGCAAGGGCCTGATCATCGACACCGGCTCGACCCCGCGCGAGATCGAGGGCCTGGAGTCCAACGGCACCACGGTCATCACCAGCGATCACGCGACCTACAACACCGAGCTTCCCAAGCGCGTCATCGTCCGCGGCGCTGGCGCGACCGGGCTGGAATTCGCCAGCGTCTATCACGAGTTCCAGTCTGAGGTCACGATCGTCGGCAACATCGCGCCGAACGAGGATGCCGAGGTCTCGCGCGACCTGGAGCGCGCCTTCAAGCGCCAGGGGATCAACGTGATCTCCGGCCACCGGCCGGCGCCCGAAGACTTCGAGGTGACCGATGAGGGCGTCAAGCTCAAGATCAACGACCAGGTCATCGAGGCCGACGCCTTGCTGGTCGCGATCGGGCGCTACGGCAACACCACGGGCTTCGGCCTGGAGGACATCGGCGTCAAGGTCAACGACCGCGGCTACATCACGGTCGACGAGTACATGCGCACCAACGTCGACGGCGTCTACGCCATCGGCGACGTCACCGGCCTGCAGCAGCTCGCCCACACGGCGATGCATCAGGGCATCGTGGCCGTCGAGCACATCGCTGGCGAGAAGCCGCACACGCTGGACTACAACAAGATCCCCTGGGTGACCTTCTGCCACCCGGAGGTCGGCTCGGTCGGCCTGACCGAGCAGGAAGCCCGGGACGCCGGCTACAACGTCTCGGTCGGCAAGTTCCCGCTCACGGCCAGCGGCAAGGCGCGCGTCGACGGCGACACGACCGGCTTCACCAAGGTGGTCGTCGATGCCGACACCGACACGATCCTCGGCATCCACATGCTCGGCCATCTCGCGACCGAGCTGATCTCCGAGGCCGGGCTGGCAATGATGTTCGAAGCCAGCGCCTGGGAGCTGGGCATCACCGTGCATCCGCACCCGACGGTCTCTGAGGTCCTGCACGAAGCCGCGCTCGCGGCGGGCCCCGGCGCGCTGCACATGTAATGAAGAGCGAAACGGGAAGAGGCATTCGGGAATAGACCTAGCGGGAGTTTGCTGCATGTAGTCTCAAGGTCAGCTCGGGTAGTTTGACCCCAGCACTCCGTTTTCGCCTCTTCCTGGCGCCTCTTCTCACACCCCGCGTCCCTCAGCTAAGGAGGCAGCACAATGGCAACCGAAGCCAGGCAGGTAACATCGGCGTTCGAAGCCCAGGAGGCGCCCGAGCTTGATCCCGACCTTATGAGGCGCATGCTCGAGAACATGCTCCTCGCCAGGGCGGTCGACGAGCGCATGTGGCAGATGAACCGGGCAGGCGAAGCACCCTTCGCCGTATCGGGTCAGGGCCATGAAGCAGCTCAGGCCGGCGTCGCGGCGGCCCTTGACACCTCGAAGGACTGGTGCGTTCCCTACTACCGCGACATCACGCTCTCCCTCGCCTTCGGACTCACGGCCAAAGACCTCCTGCTCGCACAGCTCGCCCGGGCAGACGACCCCTCCAGCGGCGGGCGCCAGATGCCGAACCACTTCAGCTCGCGCAAGCACCGCATCCTCTCCGGATCCAGCGTCATCGCCACCCAGATCCCGCACGCCGCCGGCATCGCCTTCGCGGCCAAGGCGCGCGGCGAGGACAGCGTCACCGTCGTCTGCTTCGGTGAGGGCGCGACCAGCCAGGGCGACTTCCACGAGGGCGTGAACTTCGCCACGATCTACGACTTGCCGGTGATCTTCTTCTGCCAGAACAACGAGTACGCCATCTCCGTGCCGACCAAGCTGCAGATGGGCGTCGAGCGCGTGGCCGACCGGGCCGCGGGCTACAACATGCCGGGCGTGCGGGTCGATGGCCTGGACGCCGTCGAGGTCTACCTGGTCGCTCGCGAGGCCGTCCAGCGCGCCCGCAGCGGCGGCGGCCCGACGCTGATCGAGGCCATGGTGCGGCGCTTCAACCCGCACTCCAGCGACGACGACGACCGCACCTACCGCCCGCTCGAAGAGCTTGAGGGCCTGCGCGCCGACGGTCCGATCCGCCGCACAGCCGGGCGGCTCAAGGAAATGGGCATCATCGACGACGCCTGGCTGGAGGAGACGCAGCGGCGTGTCCGCCAGGAAGTCAACGAAGCTACCCGCGAAGCCGAAGCAGCCCCGCTGCCGGACCCGGAGACCTTCGACCGGCACGTCTACTTCGAGGGTTAGACGACGCCCCTCATCTGGATGACCACATAGCTGACGTTCATTGACACGCGAGGTTGCGAGATGGCAGAGAAACTCCTGATTCAGGCAATCCACGACGGGCTCGACGAGGCCATGGCCGAAGACGAGCGCGTGGTCATCATCGGCGAAGACGTCGGCACCCGCGGCGGCGTCTTCCGCGTCACCGATGGGCTCAAGGAGAAGTACGGCCCGATGCGGGTGGTCGACTCGCCGCTGGCCGAGTCGCTGATCATCGGCGCCAGCGTCGGCATGGCGGCCAACGGCATGATCCCCGTGCCGGAGATCCAGTTCCTCGATTTCAGCACTCCGGCGATGGACCAGATCATGAGCGAGGTCGCCCGGATGCGCTACCGCTCCAATGGCGACTGGGGCTGCCCGATGGTCATCCGCATGCCCTACGGCGGCGGCATCCACGGCGCGCTCTATCACTCCCAGTCCATCGAGGCGATCTACACGCACGTCCCGGGCCTGAAAGTGGTCGCCCCGATCGATCCCTACGACGCCAAGGGCATGCTGCGCGAGGCGATCTTCGACCCCGACCCGGTCATCTTCCTGGAGCACAAGAAGGCCTACCGGGCCATCCGGGCCGACGTCCCCGACGAGCCCTACACCGTCCCGATCGGCAAGGCCAAGACGCTGCGCGAGGGCCGCGACCTGACGATCATCTCCTACGGCGCCTACCTCTACGAGGCGCTCAGGGCAGCCGACGAATTCGTCGAGGAGCAGGGCGGCTCGATCGAGGTGCTCGACCTGCGCTCGCTCAAGCCGCTCGATAGCGAGGCGATCCTGAACTCGGTCATGAAGACCGGCAAGGCGCTGATCGTCCATGAAGCCAACCGCTTCGGCGGTATCGGCGGGGAGATCGCGGCAATCATCGCCGAGGAAGCCTTCGCCTACCTGGATGGCCCGGTGATGCGCCTGACGTCGCCAGACGTTCCGGCGATGCCCTACAGCCCGCCGCTGGAGCAAGCCTTCCTGATCACAAAGGACGACATCCGCGCCGCGATCGAGCGCCTCTCGGCGTTCTAGCGCGCCCGAGACACGAGGGAGCCGACAGATGGCCGAAACTCAACAGGCAACGACGATCAGGATGCCCAAGCTCGGCGAGAGCGTCACCGAAGGCACGATCGCGGGCTGGCTCAAGCAGGTCGGCGACCGGGTGGAGCGCTATGACCCGATGGTCGAGGTCGTCACCGACAAGGTCAACGCCGAGGTGCCGGCCCCGGTGAGCGGCACGCTGGTCGAAATCCTCAGCCAGGAGGGCGACGTCGTCCCGGTCGGCGAGCCGATCTGCATCATCGACACCGGCGAGGGCGAGGCGGCGACGCCACCGGCGCCGGCCGCGGATGACGAGCCGGCCGACCGCACGGTCGTCATGTCCGCCGCCAAGATCGACGAGCTCCAGCCCAGCTCGCAGATGCTCTACGACCGGTCGTCCGGCGACGAGAGCGTCTCGACGAACGGCAAGCCGGCCGATCGCGAGGCCGCCATCGCCCGGGCGCGCGAGGAGCGCGACGAGCTGGCGCTGCTGCGGATCCGCTCGTCGCCGCTGGTGCGCCGGCTGGCCGAGGAGCATGACATCGACCTGTCCACGATCGAGGGCACCGGAATCGGCGGGCGCGTCACCCGCGCCGACATCGAGGCCTACCTGGCCCAGCCCGCGCCGGCGCGCCCGGCGGAGCCCGAAATACCGGCCGAACCGGCGCCACAGCCCGCTCCAGCTCCGACGGCCCCACCACCGAGCCAGCCGGCGGCGCAGGCGCAGATCGAGGTCTGGCCGGGCGACGAGGTCATCGAGGCCAGCGTCATCCGCCGCCAGATCGCCGACCACATGGTGCGCTCGGTCACGACCGCGCCGCACGTCACCGTCTGGATGGAAGTCGACATGAGCGCCGTCGTCGCCTGGCGCGAGGCGCGCAAGGAGGCATTCCGCCAGCGCGAGGGCTTCAGCCTGACCTACGTTCCGCTGGTGCTCAGCGCCGTCGTCGGGGCTTTGCAGGCCCATCCACGGGTCAACGCGGTCTGGGACAACGGCCGGATCATCCTGCGCAAGGCGATCAACGTCGGCATCGCCGTGGCCCTGGAGGATGGCCTGATCGTGCCGGTCGTGAAGAACGCCGACGAGAAGAACATCACCGGGCTGGCTCGGGCCGTCAACGATCTGGTGGAGCGCGCCCGGGATGGCAAGCTCACGCCGGACGACGTCAGCGGCGGCACCTTCACGCTCAATAACCCGGGCACGCTGGGCTCGGTTGCGTCGACGCCGATCATCGTGCAACCCCAGGCGGCGATCCTCTCGATGGAGGCCATCGTCAAGCGGCCCGTCGTCATCGACGACATGATCGGCGCGCGGCCGATGATGAACCTGTCGCTATCGGTCGACCACCGCCTGCTGGATGGATTGGCCGCCACCCGCTTCCTGGCGGACGTGAAGTCGCGCCTGGAAACCTTCAACCCGGGCGACTAGCAGCGACCGGAACCTGTCACCGGACGAACCATCGAACTGGCCCGCCTTCTCAGCAAAGGCGGGCCAGTGTCGTCACCGCCGACCCTCTGACTCGCGCGTCGTCACTCGCAATCTCGCGTCACTAACCGGCACGTTGAGGAAGCCACACATACAGCGCGAGATTCTTGCGCTGTAGACGGGAGTCAGGTCTGGATGAGATCGTAGGGGGTGGAGCCTGTCTCCACCCCCTACGGGCGATTGAACGAGCGAGCTGCCTTCAGGCGGTCCGATCTACCTGCAAAGTTGGTGAGGCCTGGAAGACGCGCCGTTGCCCAGGTACTGTGACACGCCCCGCGGGATCACGACGCACAGCGTGACGGCGCCGTTCGCGATGCGGCCTAGTAGCCTGCCACCGTGGCGCTCGACCAGTCGGTTGACCACTGCGAGCCCCAGTCCGCGTCCATCCGCCGGCAGGTCGGGCCGGCCGCGGTAGCCCGGTTGCATCCAGGCCCGGGGATCGCCCGTCACGCCGGCCGGGATCGGATTTTGGACCCGCAGGGTGACCAGGCTGCGGCTGGCGCGCAGCCGCAGCTGCACGGTGCCGGGGTGCGTCGAGTACAGCACGGCATTGTCGATGAGATTCAGGATCACCTGCTCGATCGCGCGTGCGTCGACCCGCGCCGGGACCACGCCGTGCGCCGATTCATAGCTGATCCGAACCTGGTGCGAATCGGCCAGGAAGCGTGCTTCACGGACGCACGCGTCGACCAGCGGAACCAGGTCGACAACTTCCAGCTCCAGGGGCAGCTGCCGGCCGTGCTCCAGCACGACCTCGACGTCGTCGATCAAGCGGCTCAGGCGCTTCGCGGCGTGCTCGGCGATGCCCAGGAACTCCCGCTGGGCAGGCGTGAGCGGGCCGGCGCGCTCGTCCAGGATCACCGCCAGGACGCTGCGGACGGGCTGGACCGACTTGCGCAGCTCGTGAAGCGCCATGGCAAGCATCTGCTCGTCGGAGAGGGTATCGGTCCAGGCCATGGGTTGCCCTTCCGGTTGGCGACTATGCACCTATCGACACCCTAATGGCGGCAGAGTCGGGATGTGATTTAGGGGATTTGAGCCTGGGGAGTCACAAACCTGAGATCGGCATCGAGCGCAGCTTCGTACTATCCACATCGAGACGCGCGCGCGCCGGAAATGGCTGATAGACGTCCCACATCGTAGTCACCCTCCGGTTGCGGGTCGCATCCCTGGACGGGCACGCGAGCCGCATTTCCTTCCCACCGTCGCCCGAACCTTACTGTGTTACATCGACTTACCCAAGCAATTCAAGCATCACACACCCTACGACTACTCCGTGAACGCGAACGATTCAGACCATGGGATCGAGAATCAAGCCGTCGGGCCGGCTGAAAGCGACGCATGTTTCAGGGCATCACAGCACTAGCGGCGTGACATTGGATGCTGCCCGCAGACTATCACGGTCGATCTCACTGTCAAGCGCCGCGCGGTCCGCGGATGGCACACTCTGACGGCCGGCCCTCGCGCCCTTCGTCCCCGCTGGCCGGATGACGATGAGCCCGGGCCAGCCCGGCATACGAGCGAGGAGAGCGCGATCAGTGAGTACGCGACGAGAAGACGAACGGCGAGCGGCGCTCGAAGCAGTCCTGGAAGCAGCGCGGTTTACCCTGGTCGTGCGCGAACATGCTCGAGCCGGCGACGGCTTCGACAAGGCCGATCGCAGCCCGGTGACGATCGCCGATTTCGGCGCCCAGGCGTTGATCTGCCGCGCCCTCGAGGATCGCTTCCCAGACGACCCGATCGTCGCCGAGGAGAGCAGCGC
>DATGQR010000012.1:0-7538 GCA_035304105.1 Thermomicrobiales bacterium
CATGCAAACGCCGCCGCTACTCTTCAGCGGCTTGTCCAGGAACGCTCCCAGCTGATCACAGCGAACTTCATCGTCGCGGAGCTTCACGCGCTATTGCTGGCACGCATTGGTCGAGAGGTGGCGCTGACCACCCTACAAGCACTCTATGCCAGTCAAACCACAACGATTGTGCGCGTGTCCGAGGCAGACGAACTGGAAGCCCGAGCGATTTTCGAGTGACACGATGACAAGAGCTTCTCTTTCACCGACGCCACATGCTTCGCGATCATGCAGAGACTGGCGATTCAACAGGCATTCACGCTGGATCGCAACTCCAGGCAGTCTGGCTTCGAAACGATCCCAGGCGACGGTTGAGTCCCTAAGCGTCTTCGCTAGCCAGCAAGTTGCGAATCGCGTCAGCCACGTTCTCGACCAGGTGCTCATCCTCGGCGTCGAACCAGCGCACGTTCGGGAAGCGGCGAAACCAGGTGAGCTGGTGGCGGGCATAGCGATGGTTGGCGTAGCAGATGCGCTCCAGCGCCTCCTCGGACGACAGATCGCCGAGGACGACAGCGCGGGCCTCGGGGTAGCCGATCGCGCTCATCGCCGGCAGATCGGGGGCGTAGCGCAGCAACGCGCGGGCCTCGTCGAGCAGACCATTCGACAACATCCAGGCGGCGCGCTCGTCGATCCGCCTGTAGAGATCGTCGCGCTCTCGATGTAGGCCGACGAGCAGGAAACGATAGGGCGGCGGCTGCTTGCCCTGCTGGACGCTCAATGGCCGGCCGCTCTTCTCGAACACCTCCAGGGCGCGGATCAGCCGGCGCGCGTTGGTCGGGCCGATGCGCGCCGCCGACTCGGGGTCCACCTCCTCGACCCGCCGGTAGAGTTCCTCGACCGGGAGCTGGTTCAACCGCTCCCGCAGCTCTGCGTCCGGCGCCACTCGCGGTACCTGCCAGCCCTCGATCAGCGCCGCCAGGTACTGCGGCGTACCCCCGACGACGACCGGCAGTTTCCCCCGACGGCCGATGTCTTCGATGGCGGCGTAGGCATCGTCGAGGAAGAGCGCCAGCGAATAGGGCTCGTCGGGATCGAGGATATCGACCAGGTGGTGGGGCACGCTGGCCAGTTCTTCTGGCGTGGGCTTCGCCGTGCCGATATCCATGCCGCGGTAAAGGTAACGCGAGTCGGCGTTGACGATTTCGATGTCGAAGCGTTTGGCCAGTTCCAGCGAGAGCGCCGTCTTGCCAACGCTGGTCGGGCCCAGGATCACGACGACCGGCAGGCCCGGCGTTAGATTCCGCGGATTGTCCGTACAGGTAGCCACTGTTAAACTTCTGTCTTTGCGTCACGGGCGCGCTGAGCGCCGGGGCACACTGCACTGGATCTTACTGGCAGCGGGAAGCAATTGCATATTATGTCGCCCAAAACCCGCCAGATCATCGCCGTCAGCTCGATCGTCCTGATCGCCTTCGCCGTGGCCTTCATCGTCCAGCAGATCATCACCGACCACCTCAACAGCGCGCGCGACGAGGTCGGCCGGCCGGTCGAGTTCGTCATCGAGCCGAGCGAGTCGCTGGACTCGATCGGCGAGCGGCTGGAAGAGGCCGGGCTGATCCGCTCGGTCACCTACTTCCGGCTGCGGGTGCAGTTCTCCGGCCAGGACGACGACATCGTCGCCGGCACCCACCAGCTCAACACGGCCATGACGACCTCACAGATCATCGACACGATCACCTCCCAGGAGAACATCTCGGTGCCGGAGACGACCGTCACCTTCCTGGAGGGCTGGCGCATCGAGCAGTACGCCGAGGAGCTGGTCGACGCCGGCTTGATCGAGGAGCCGGAGGAGTTCATCGAGGCCGCCAACGACCCCAGCTGGAACGACGAGTTCGGTTTCCTCCACTCGCGGCCCAGTGGCGCAAACCTAGAGGGTTACCTCTTCCCCGACACCTACCGCTTCCGACAGGACGCCACGCCGCACGACATCATCCGCACCCTGCTTGCCACCTTCGACGAGCGCGTCAACGCCGAGTTGCGCGCCTCGGCCGAAGGCCTGGGCATGACGATCCACCAGGCGATGACGCTGGCCTCAATCGTCGAGCGCGAGGCGGCCGTGCCCTCCGAGCGGCCACTGATCGCCGCCGTCTACTACAACCGCTACCTGATCGGCATGCCGCTCCAGGCCGATCCCACAATCCAGTACGTCCTCGGCCAGCCCGGCGACTGGTGGCCGGTGATCGAGGGCGTCGACCTGGACGTCGCCAGCCCCTACAACACCTATAGCAGCCCCGGCTTCCCGCCCGGCCCGATCTGCAACCCCGGGCTAGACTCACTGCGGGCAGCCTTCAGCCCGCCGGAGACCAACGACCTCTTCTTCGTCGCCCGTGGCGATGGCACCCACGCCTTCGCCGAGACTGCCGAGGAGCACCAGCAGAACGTCGAGCGCTATCAGAGCGACGAGCAGTAGAATCGTCCAGCGAGCGTTCAACTGGAGAGGCAGGCAGGTAACGATGGCGAAGCAGATCACCGGGCGTATCGGCCTGATTGGCGATCCGGTCGAGCACTCACTCTCGCCCGTCTTCCAGCAGGCCGCTTTCGACGCTCTAGGCATCCCGGTTCGCTACGAGCTCTGGCGCACGGCCGCCAGCGCAATCCGCGCCCGGATCGCGTCGATGCGCGTAGGCGCCATCTACGGCGCCAACGTGACCGTGCCGCACAAGGAGGCCTTCGCCGCCGCGGTCGACCGGCTCAGCGACATCGCCCGCCGCGCCGGCGCGGTCAACACCATCGTGCGTGATGAGGACGGCCAGCTCTACGGCGACAACACCGACGTCTACGGCTTCATCCAACCGCTGCGCGAGCGCGACTTCCCGTTCGCCGAGAGCGACGCCTTCGTCCTGGGCGCTGGCGGCGCGGCACGCGCCGTCGTCCTCGGTCTGCTCGACGCTGGCATCCGCGCGGTCACGATCGCCAACCGCAGCCTGGGGCGCGCCGACGCGCTGGCTGCCGACCTGAACGATCCGCGCATCAGGACCTGCGCGCTGGACGATGCTATGGAGCATGTCAGCGGCGCCCTGCTCGTCGTCAACGCCACCGCGCTCGGCTGGCACGGCGAGACACCGGTCGAGTCCGGCTTTTTCGAGCAGCTCGCCCCCGGCGCGCTGGCCTACGACCTGACCTACCGCCGCACGCCCTACCTGGCCGCCGCGGAAGCGGCTGGCCTGGACATCCTCGACGGCCTGCCAATGCTCGTCCACCAGGGCGCGCGCGCCTTCGAACTCTGGACCGGCGAGCAGGCCCCGGTCGAGCTGATGATGGAAGCCGCGATCCGGGCGCGCGACGCCCGCCGCTGAGCTGCGACACGCGCCGAGAACACCGCTAGTCCCCAGTAACGGGAATCGCTTGACACATTTGTGGGCCGGTGTATTCTGACGCTGCACGCAGACCAGGTTTTGAGGCCCGCTGAGGGCCCACGCCCGTCGAGGCGACCGGACCGCTGGCGCGCTCCACCATCCTCTCGTCTCGTCTAGCTCGGAGGATCGGCATGGCCGAGCGCGTCCAATGCACGCATGATCCCGTTTCTATCGCTGGCGAGGTTCTGGATCCCTATCGCCACATTTGCGCCTTCGTCGATAGCCGGGCAGAGATGCAGCGGCTCTTCGACCCCTTCCTGCTGGAAGGGCTAGAGGTCGGAGACCGGCTGTCGTTCGTCGTCGGCCCGCAGGATCGCGCCGTCTGGGTGCGCCACTTCCGACAGGCGGGTTTCGATATGCCGGCGCTCCTGGAGCAGCGCCGCTTCGAGGTTCGCACATGGCTGGAGGAGCGGCCCGGCAACGCGCGCTTCGACAAGGACGCGATGCTCGAACTCCTTGAAGAGGCGCTGGGCAGCCCGCCGGAGCCCCGCGTCCGGCTAGTGTCGGAGATGGGCTGGGCGGCCGCCGACGACAACCGCGACTTGCTCGAATTCGAGGCACGCGCCAACTACCTCATGCCCGACCACCCGCACATCGCGGTCTGCGTCTACGACACGGCGCAGTTCGGCGGCGACGTCATGATCGACATCCTGCGCACCCACCCGATGGCCCTGATCGGCGGCGTGCTGCAGATCAACCCCTTCTATGTCCCGCCCGACGAATTCCTCGCGGAATTGCGCTCGCGAGAGACTCCCGGCTCGAATGCCTAGGCCCGGCCCGCCCGGGACCGATGTGGCCGCCGCTCTCGGCCGCGATGGGCCCGGCGACACGGCGCACGCACGGCGCGTGCTGCGCGACATGGCCGCGCTGCTCGCGCTGCCGGCGATGTGGATCGATCACTCGCCAGCCGACATCATCGAGAGCCTGCTCGGCGTCCTGTTCGGCGTACTCCGCCTGGAAAGCGCCTACGCGCGCTTCGATGACCCGGCCGGGCTGGCTGCCCTGGAGCGCTGGCGGCCGGGCGGTCCCCAGGCACCGGCCGAGTTGGAGCCGATCCTGGCTGGCGCTGACGCGCGCGAGCGGGGAGCGACAATCGTGTCGCGCGCGCATCCCGCTGGCGGCGAGCTACGCGTCACCAGCATGGCGTCGACGCTGCCGGGAGAGGGCGGGCTGGTGATCGTCGCCTGCCGGCGGCCCGACTTCCCGACCAACCTCGAGCTTCACCTGCTGCGGATCGCCCTCGGCCAGGCCACGATCTCGATCCACGCCGCCCGCCGGCTGGCTGGCGAGCGCGCCGCGCGCGTCAGCGCCGAGCAGGCCCTGCGCCGCAGGAACGAGTTCCTGGCCGCGCTCGCCCAGGACCTTGACCAATCGCTCGCAACGCTCGTCGAGCGCGCCGCGCAGGCCCGCGCCTTCGCCAGCGAGGCGGACCACGGGTCAGACATCGAGCCTCATGTCAGCGGGAGAGCGCAGGGCGCTCAAGGGCCGGCAGGCGGCGAGGGGCATGCCGCGCCGCCTGCACGCTTGACACGCCGCGAGGCCGAGGTGCTGGGACTGCTTGCCCAGGGCTTGAGTAATCGGGAAATCGCCGCCGTCCTGTGGCTGAGCGAGCGCACCATCGAGCGCCACATCACCAGCCTCTACCGCAGGATCGACGTCCACCGGCGTAGCGAGGCGACCGCCTACGCCATGCGCCACGGCCTGGTCAGCCCCGACGCGCGCGAGCAGTAGCGCGCCGCGCAATTGAGGGGTTTCCCCCAACCAGCGCAAAACGAGCCGCCGAAATTGAGTGAAGGCTCGGACGACGGCCGCCCAGCCGCGCCATAGGCTGGGTAACGTCGAGCGAATTGGCGGACGCACAGGAGATCGCTCCGTCGCCGCGCTGGCGCCTGGAACGCCGGCATAGCCCCTTCGACCGACAGCATCCAGTCGCACATCCGGCGAGAGGAGCCGCCATGGTGTAGACCGAGGCATGCCTGCCATCTGCCGTCCCCGCCTCAACCCTGTCGAACGTCGCCCCATGTCGAAAGGAGTTCTCTTGATGACAGTGCAATTCACCAGCGCAGCGCTGGAAGCGGCCATCATGCGCGGCCCCATCCTGGAGCCGGCCGCGCGGGCCTTCGCCGCCGCGGCCGCCAGGCCCCCGCTCCTTCACGAACTCGGCCCCGAAGGCGCCCGCAAAGTCCTCGACGACATCCAGGCCGCCCCGGTCGCCATGCCCGAGGTAGATGAAAAGTGGGTCACCATCCCGGCCGGCAACGTGCGCGTCCGCATCGTCAATCCGCCCGGAGCAACCGGCCTGCTGCCGGCCGTGCTCTACATGCACGGCGGCGGGTGGATCCTCGGCAACGCCGGGACTCACGACCGGCTCGTCCGCGAGATCGCCGTCGGCGTCAATGCCGCGCTCATCTTCGTCGAATACGACCGCTCCCCCGAGGCGCGCTACCCGGTCGCGCTCGAGCAGGGCTACGCGGTTGCCCGGTGGATCGCCCGCGACGGCGCCAGCGAAGGGCTCGACGCGGCCCGGATGGCGGTCGCCGGGGACTCAGTCGGCGGCAACATGGCGGCCGCGCTGGCAATCCTTGCCAGGCAGCGCGGCGACGTGAGCTTCGTGCAGCAATCGCTGTACTACCCGGTCACCGACGCCGCTCAGGACACCGCCAGCTATCGCGAGTTCGCCAGCGGCCCGCACCTGACCGCCAGAGCCATGGCCTGGTTCTGGGACGCCTACGTCCCCGACCAAGCGCAACGCGCCGAGATCACCGCTTCACCGCTGCGCGCCGGCCTGGAAGAGTTGGCCGGTCTGCCGCGCGCCCTCGTCATCGTCGACGAGAACGACGTGCTGCGCGACGAGGGCGAAGCCTACGCTCGGCGGCTGACTGCCGCCGGTGTGCCGGTCACCAGCGTGCGCTACAACGGGGCGATCCACGATTTCATGATGCTCAACCCCCTGCGCGAGACCCGCGCGGCCACGGCCGCCATCTCCCAGGCGATCGCCGCGCTGAAGGCTGCCCTGTGGCCGGGAACGGCGATGACATCGTGAGCGGCAGCACAAAGCCAACCCCCCGGCCGGGGCCAAGAAGCCGGCCCCGGAGCGGCCAATGAGAACGCCGCGAGCGTGCGCCTGAACGCGGGCGCTGAACCTGAATCTGAAAAGGAGATCCTGATGAATACAGCCATTCGCTTCCCCCGCCCGGCACGCTTGATCCCCGCCCTGGCGGCAGCGCTCGGGATCGGCGGGATGCTCACGCTGATCATGCCAGCCAGCGCGACGCCACACTCGGGCCGGCCCGACGACGACAAGCCCACGATCGTGCTGGTGCACGGCTCCTGGGCGGACGCCTCGGGCTGGACCGGGGTGATCAAGGAGCTGCAGCGCAAGGGCTACCCGGTCATCGCGCCGGCCAATCCACTACGAAGCCTGTCCGGCGACTCCGCCTACATCGCCAGCGTCCTGGCGAGCATCGATGGGCCGATTGTGCTCGTCGGTCACTCCTACGGCGGCGCGGTCATCACCAACGCCGCCGCCGGCAATCCGAATGTCAAGGCGCTGGTCTATATCGCCGGCTTCGCGGTGGCAGACGATGAATCGCTCCTGGGGCTGCTCGAGAACTTCCCCGGCAGCCAGGCGCTGGGCGCAATCCGCACCGTGCCCTACCCGCTGCCGGATGGAAGTGAGGGGATCGATACCTATCTCAAGCAAGACATGTTCAGCGACGTCTTCGTCCAGGACGTGACGCCGCAAACGGCCGCGGCGCTGGCCGCCTCGCAACGCCCGGCCGCCTTCGCCGCCTTCGAGGAACCCTCGGGCGTCGCCGCCTGGGAGACGATCCCTTCCTGGTTCCTGATCCCGCAGCAGGATCGGGTGATTCCCCCGGACGCCCATCGCTTTATGGCCGAGCGCGCCGGCGGCCACGTCGTCGAGGTCAAGGGCTCGCACGCCATCATGGTCTCGAAGCCGCACAAGGTCTTCGAGACCATCGATCAGGCGGCGAAGTCCGTCGACTAGCACGCCGGGTGCAGCCCTGCTCCCGGCGGCGCGCGCTTTCGCCGCCGGGAGCCGGCTCGCCACAGGGCAGCGCCCCACACGGGCGCGTACGAGCCCAACACCTTCGGACCTCCACGCTTATGAGTGAAAGGACA
>DATGQR010000013.1:0-2061 GCA_035304105.1 Thermomicrobiales bacterium
CAGCTCAAGCAGAGCACCGACATCGTCGGCAACCGCGTGCGCGTCAAGGTCGTCAAGAACAAGGTTGCCCCGCCCTTCCGCCAGGCCGAGTTCGACATCATGTACAACCAGGGCATTTCGCGCTCCGGCGGGCTGCTCGACCTGGGCGTCGACATGGGCATCATCCAGAAGAGCGGCTCGTGGTTCTCGATGGGCGAGGAGCGCCTGGGCCAGGGCCGCGAGAACGCCAAGGAATTCCTCGAGAACAACCCGGAGATCATGGACGAGATCGAGCAGCAGATCCGCCGCATGTCGCCGGAGCTCTCCGGCCGCTACCACGACGACGCGGTCGACGAGGTCATCGAGGAAGGCGTCATCGAGGACGAGGTCTAGTCCTTCGCCTCACAGCACAACCCAACACCTGCACCCGGGCGGCTTCGGCAACGGAGCCGCCCTTCGCTTTTCAGCTTCGTAATCTGGACGCGCCGCCAGTGTCACCATCCCGAAGAGGATAAGCGGGTATCGCGGCCCTTGTCCTGCCAGGGAGGTGGTCGCAGATCCAGGGCGACCGCGCCGGGGCACGCGACGTGGCTGGTGAGGATATCGTCCTGCCACATCCAGCGGTTGCCCCCTGATACCTCATCCTCCCGATGACAGCCGGCACGACCCTACCGGGGGCCGGCCTCGGATTTCCTCCGACCATACGATCGGTCATGCATCATTCCCGGCAGAGACCGCCCCTACAATGGCGCTCGAACTGTGTTGGGGGCGGATCAGCAGGAAACGGATGAACGCTAGGTGAGCGGGATCAGCAGGCCACAACCAGTGCCGGAGATCGTGCGCGCTGTCGAGGCGCGCTGCCGGGAGCTGGGGTTCGAGAAGAGCAGCCGGGAGGAGACGGGGCGGCTGCTCAAGGCGCTGGCCGCGACGGTCGATGCGGGCACGATCGCGGAATTTGGCGGCGGCTGCGGATACGGGACGGCCTGGCTGCGGGCCGGGCTCCAACCCGGCGCGCGGCTGCTGACGGTCGAACTGGATGAGCAGGGCGCGGCAGCACTGCGCGAGGCATTCGCTGGCGACCCGCAGGTCGAGGTGATTCACGGCGACTGGCGGGAACTGCTGGCGCACGGCCCCTTTCGGCTCGCCTTCGTCGACGTCGGCCCGGCAAAGGACGAGGACGCGGGACTGGTGATCGACGCGCTGGCGCCCGGCGGCGTCGCCATCCTCGACGACTTCACGCCCGTCGAGCTCTGGCCCGCGGAGTGGCGCGGCAAGCCTGACGCCCGCCGCGAGCGCTGGCTCCTGGACGACCGCCTCCACGCCACCGAGCTCCGCGTCTCCCTCGACCACGCCGTCATCCTCGCCACCCGCAAACCATCCTGAGACCGGCGAAACCGCGTCCATCCATCACCGTAGAGGTCGGGCGCGCGGGTTATCCCAATATTATGTCGTGGAGTTCGCGCTCAAGAAGTCGAGAATGAGCCGGTTGAAGCCGTCCGGGCCCTCGAGGTTGGGAAGATGGCCCAGGCCGGGCATGACCACCTCGCGGGCGTCGGCAGCGTCAGAGACGATTCGGTTGGCGTTGCGGTGGATGTCGCTCAGGTCGTGCTCGCCGACAATGATCAGGATCGGCATCGATAAGGTCGACAGGCGCTCGACCGCCGGAGGGTCGGGCTCCAGCTCCGGGTCGTCGTCCGGCGCGCGCGACCAGATATCGCGCTGCATCCGCATGACGCGCTCGAACGCCGCGCGATGCTCGGTGCCGGGCGGGCGCGTCGGGCCATGCACCCAGAAAGCCGTCTCCAGCTCAATCGCCCGCTCGACGTCGCCGGCGTCGTAGGCCGCGATGATCTCCTGCCAGACGGCGCGGAACGCCGGGTCCTCGAAGCGCGCGCCGCTGATGGCCGGCCCGACCAGCACCATGCGGTCGAACAGCCCGGGATCGTCCACGGCCAGGTCCAGCGCCACCCTGGCGCCCAGCGAGGCCGCGACGACAACCGGGCGTTCCAGCCCCAGCGCGGCGATGACGGCGCGCAGATCGTCGACGTGCGAATACGGCCCGCTGACGTCGCTGGAGCTGCC
>DATGQR010000014.1:0-2747 GCA_035304105.1 Thermomicrobiales bacterium
TCACCGACGTTTTCCACATCAACTGGCCGCGCGGCGCTTTCGTACGCGTGCTCGACAACAGCGTCACACGTGGCGAGCGCGGCGATCCATTCGATCCCGGCGCCGCCGTCGAGATCGCGATGGAAGAGCGCAGGCCGATCAAGCTCTTCAGCACCGATTCACCGTTGCAGACGACCAGCGGCGATCTCGAAGCCATGCCGCTCTACGCCGGCGAGGGTTCGGCCCGTATCCGGGAGATCGCCAAGGCGGGCGATCTTGTGCGGGCAGTCGCCGCCCAGGCCCAGGCGCTTCTCGATCCGGCGGCCGCAACCGGGCCAGTCGCTCACGAGCGCGCCTCCCCGGTTTGCTACGCCAGTGAAGCGAGCGCCGGCTACAATGGCGAGGCCCAACGCGAGGAGATCGTCACCGCGCTGGAAGAGCTGCTCCAGGCCGAGCGCGCCGGAGCGCGCGTCGCCGCACTGACCGCCCGCGAGATGGGCGAGGACGACGGCAGGGCGTTGCTCGCCGACATTCGGCACGACGAGGCGCGATGGTGCGCGATGCTCATCGCCTCGCTGCGCCGTCTCGATGCGACGCCGTCGACGGAGGTCGGCGCGTTTGAAGGCAAGGCCATGGCGATCAGCGACGCCGGGGCGCGCCTTGCCTTCCTCAACAAGGGGCAGGATTGGGTAGTGCGGCGGCTCGAAAAGCTCATCCCGCGCATCCAGGATGACAGGCTTCGCGACGATCTGGCCCGCATGCGCGTGGCGCACGTCGCCAATATCGAACGCGCAGCGGCGTTCCTTGCGGGGCGCCCGGCCGAGGCTGCCCACAAGTCCTGACACCGGGGTTGCCGATCCCCGGCCCGGAACCAAAACCGTGGTCGGGGCTTACGCACTCTGGTGAGGATGTGCATGAGCAAGGCCGCGCACTCGTCCCTCGAAGTCAACGATGATCCATCGTTCCAGCGCAGATTCTGGATTGCAGAGCGCATCTCCTGGCTGGTCTTTCTCGCGGTCGTCGGTGCGGCGATGCTCGGCCTGACCGGCATGGGCGGTCCTTTGAGCCGGGCGCAGGCCGAGGCGGCCGCCGCGAACGTCGATTACCCGCGTATCGCACGCTGGCAGACCAACGAGCAGATCCGTATCCATCTTGCGCCATCGTCGCAGAGTGAAACCGAACTCGTCCTGAGCCAGGACTTTCTGACATTCTTCGAACTCAGGCACACAACGCCCATGCCCAGCCGGACATCGACCACGGCAGCCGGCGTCGCGCTGGGTTTCGACCGTGCGCCGAACGAAGAGGCGGAGCTCGTCTTGCACGTCAGGCCGAAGAAGACGTCATGGATGAAGCGTCATCCGCTGACGATCGACGAGTCCGCTGCAACGCTGGCAATCCTCGTAATGCCGTGAGGGAATCATGGAAACAGTCCTCCGGGGTGTAGCGATCTACTTCCTTCTGCTCATCGTTCTGCGGCTGGCCGGACGGCGCTCGCTGGGTGAGCTCACGCCTTTCGATTTTGTCCTCCTGCTGATCATCGCGGAAACGACCCAGCAGGCGCTGCTGGGGGATGACTTCTCCCTGACCAATGCGGCGATCCTGATCGTCACGCTGTTCTCCATCGACATCGTGCTGTCCTACCTCAAGCGCAGCTCGCCGTTCGTGGACAAGATTCTGGAAGGACGGCCAACGGTTCTGGTGCTCGACGGGCGGCTGGACGAGAAGGCGATGAAGAAATCGCGCGTCGACGAGAGTGATATTCTTGAGTCGGCGCGGAAGACCCAGGGCCTCGAGAACCTGTCCCAGGTGAAGCACGCCATCCTCGAAGTCAGCGGCGACATCAGCGTCATCCCGAAATAGCAGCGCGGATCACGAGTGGCGGGACGGATCCGCCATCGGCGGCGTCCATTCGGTGACGTCGGGTCCGGCCGGCTCCGGCAGGAAGCCCGTCTGCCGCTCCACCATGCGACGAATGACCGGAGCGGACGGGCCGCGATGAAGCGCCCGGATGCGCTTGCCGACCGCCGCCTCGTCATGCGTGAAGCGCTGGTTATGACGCAGATACTCCGTCCAGGTCGGGGTATTGTAGCGCTCGGTCCATATTTCGGGATCAGAGACGTCGCGCAGCAGCGACCATCTATGAGCCCCGTTCCTCTGGCGGATCACCTTGCGCTCCGCCATCGCCGTCAGAAAGGCGAGCGTGTCTTCGCGGGCGATACGATATTCTATCGCTACAACGATGGGGCCCATCCTGGGGCGGATCGGAAAGGCGGTCTCGGGCTCGGCAAATCCCATCGGGTCGAGATTCAGCTCCTCCGTTTCAGGCAGGGGGAACCAGCGTCCGAGGATCGCGCAGCCGAGATGGACGACCGCGCCGGCCAACAGCGCGACCGACAGGTTCGATTGCTCGGTGAGATAGCCCCACAGCCATGCGCCGCCCGCCATGCCGCCGAAGGTGGCCATCTGATAAAGGGAGAGCGCGCGCGCCACGACCCATCGCGGCGCCGACATCTGCACCGTGGCGTTGAGCAGGGACACGATCAGGACCCAGCCGAGGCCGCACACCGCCATCGCCAGCATCGTGACCGGGAGCCAGGTGCTGACGGCTGTAACCGCGGTCCCCAAAGCCGAGGCGATCAGGGCGACGCGAACGATCAGTTCGTTGGAATAGGCGATGCGCAGCCGGTGCGACCATAACGCAGCCCCCACAGCGCCGACGCCGAAGGCGCCTAGCAGCAGCCCGTAAATCGTTGGCCCGCCATGTATCA
>DATGQR010000015.1:0-13703 GCA_035304105.1 Thermomicrobiales bacterium
CTTGCGGGTGATCGACGACCTGCCCACCTCGGAGCGCGATGACGACGAGATCCAGCTCGAAGAGCTGGACGACGAGACAGCCGGCTATTTCGAGGTGTCGGCGGTTGGCGGGTCCGGCCAGGCTCCTGGCGGCGCGCCGGACGAGTCGATGTACGAGGTTGAGGCCGTCCCGGCCTCCCGCCCGCAACAGACGGAATGGCAGCCGCGGCAGGAGACTCACGAGGCCGGCGGTTACCATTCCAGCACCTCGCAGTCCGACGCGGACGTCGAGAGCGAGAGCATCCGGCGCCTGCACAACGTCGAGGTCGAGGTGGTCGCCACGCTCGGCACGACACGCATGCAGATCAAGGACATCCTGGGGCTGCACGTCGGCTCGGTCGTGGAGCTGCACCGGCTGGTCGGCGAGCCGGTCGACGTCACGCTCAATGGCCGGCTGATCGCGCGCGGCGAAGTAGTCGTGGTGGACGAGAAGTTCGCGGTCCGCGTGAGCGAGCTGGCGCCCACCGAGGAATAGTCCAGTGCCGGTCCCCGCCGACCGGCAACCCGGGTACCGGATACATCGTCATCAAAGCGAAAAGGCAGGGATCTCGCCCTGCCCGTCGTGCCCTGGGCTATGCGACCGCGGGTCTCGCCAGGCGGCCGGCCGCGCCAGTTTCCTTCAGGGCGATGTGCATCTCGATCGTGCCGTAGGACAGCTCGATCGGCACCAGCAAACGCGGCAGGCTTAGCGTCGAGATGCGCGTGTCCTGGCCCAGTAGCAGCACCGGCGGGGCAATCTGCGTCTCCAGCCCCATCTCCGCCAGGCGCATCATCGCCCGCCCCGAGATGACATTGCCCACCTCGGCGACCCCACTCTGGACCAGCTCGTCGAGCGCGCTGAACTCCTCGCCCATCATCGCGCTGGCCATGGCGCAGGCGACCCTGGCGTCGAGCGCGTAGGCCATGATGCCCTCCAGCGCCCCGGTGATGGCGATCAGCACGGTCAGATCCTGCCCGCGAGCGTCGCCGTGGATGACGCGTACCTGGCCGCGCCGCACCTCGGTGTTGAGCTCGGCGCGCATGACGTCCAGCGCCGCCTTGACCACCGGGTTGATGTGTTCCAGTCGCATGCTGCCTCCCCTTCCCGCGCTAGGCACTGGCCAGCGCGCGGCTGCCCTCGGATTCGCCGGCCGTCACACCTTCCAGGCCGGCGCGCTTCACCGCTTCGGCCATCTCGGCGATGATGCGCTCGACCTTGTGCGCGTCCAGATGGAGCGCGCTGATCGCCTTGGCCTCGACCATCGACATCAGGCCGTCGCCGCCCACGTCCACGCCGAGCGTCAGGGTGAAGGCGTTGGCGAGGTGGACGATGAAGGCCAGCTCAGGGAAGTCGCGGGCCGCTGACGGCGAGTGGTGGGTCGACACCGCCTCGACGAAGCGCGCCGGCAGTTCCCAGGAGGCGATCACCAGCCCGCCGATCTGGGCGTGGTCGTAGCCCAGGATGCGCGCCTCGGCCTCGACAAATGGCACCTGATTGGTGGTCGAGAACTCGATTACCGCCTCGTAGTGGTCGCGCAGGTAGCGGTCGAAGATCAGCTTGCCGATGTCGTGAAGCAGGCCAGCGATGTAGGCCTCCTCGCGGTAGGGATAGTTGGTGTGCTGGGCAAGGATGCGCGCGCCGATCGCCGTCGCCACGCTGTGGCGGTACAGCTGGCCGCGGTCGAGCTGATAGCCGGTCAGCTTGCGGTCCATCACGCCCATTACGCTGGCGGTCAGCAGGACCTCCTTGACCATCGCGATGCCCAGGCGCACCAGTGCGTCGGAGAGCCGGTGGACGGCCGCGCCACGCCGGTAGTAGACGGAGTTGGCGATGCTCATCATGCGGGCCGTGATGACCGCGTCCTGGCCGATGACGTTCGCCACCTGGCGCAGGTTGACGTCTGGTCGGCTGAGCTGGTCGAGCGCCTCGATGACGACGGCCGGCAGCGATTCGAGCTGGTGAATGTCGGCCGTGATCTGCGCGCCGAGCTTGTCCTGCATGATTCCGTTCCTGTCTTCCAAACCTCGTGACTTCTCGTGACGTTCGGCCGGGTTCAGGCGGTCGGCCGCCTGAACAGGCCGAAGCCCAATTGCTCGTAGCCGATGTCGCGGGCGCCCGAGACGATCTCGGTCGCGCCGATGAACAGCAACCCGCCCGGGTTGAGCGAGTCGTAGAAGCGGCTGAAGATCCGCCGCTTGGTCTCGTCCGAGAAATAGATGACGACATTGCGGCAGAGGATCAGGTCGAAGCCCTGCCGGTAGACGTCGCGGATCAGGTCGTGGCGCGCGAAGTGCACCATCTGGCGAATACGAGGGACGATCTCGAACTCGCCGCTATCGCGGTCCTGGCGCGTGAAATTGGCGCGGTAGCTGCGCGGCAGCGTCTCCAGGTGCGCCTCGGTGAAGCCCTTTCCCGAGCGCGCCTGAGCCAGCGAGTCCAGGTCGATGTCGGTGGCCAGTACGCGGTGCGGCTCGCCGGGAGCCAGCGTGGCCAGGATCATCGCAATCGTGTAGGCCTCGCTGCCGTTGGCGCAGCCGGCGCTCCAGGCCTGCAGGGGCCCCGGCCGCGCCGCGATCATGCGCTGCAGCTCGCGCTCCAGCATCTTGAAGCGTTCCGGATCGCGGTAGAACTGCGTGACGTTGATCGTCACGTACTGCTCGAACTCCTGGCGCAGCTCGAAATCGCGACGCAGCAGCTCGGCCAGCAGATCGAAGCCGCGGATGTTCTTGCGCTGCATCAGCGAGCGCAGGCGGCGCTCCATCTGGGCGGGCTTGTAGGCGCGCAGGTCGATGGCCGAGATATGCCGCGAGCGCTCCACGAAGCGCTCGTAATCGCTGCCGGTTGGACCCTGGACCGCAGTCATGCGACCGACTTTCTCCACTTGATGATTTCTCTCGCTATGCGCTCGAGCGGCGCCTGGACGTTGGCGTAGCCGCCGCGCGTCACGCTGCCAGGCATCCCGTAGACGACCGAGGTGGCTTCGTCCTGCGCGATGACGTAGCCGTTGTGTCGCCGGATGTGGCGCGCCCCGCGTGTGCCGTCGTTGCCCATGCCGGTCAGGATCACGCCGCAGGCGCGCGGGCCGTAGAGCGGCGCGATCTGCTCCATCGTCACGTCGACCGCGGGGCGCACGCCGTTGACCTTGAGGCCGCGGTGAAGCACGATGTGGCGCCGCTCGTCGAGCGTCATGTGAAAGTCGCCGGGCGCGACCAGCGCCATGCCCGTGCGCAGGGGATCGCCGTGCTCGGCCTCCTTGACCAGCAGCCCCGACGCGCGGTTGATGCGCTGGGCCAGCGAGCGCGTGAAGTTCGGCGGCATGTGCTGGACGACCAGGTAGGCCACGTCGAGGTCGGCCGGCAGGGCCGGCAGGACCTCATTGAGCGCCGCCGGGCCGCCGGTCGAACTCCCAATGACGACCAGGTAGCGCGGCTCGCCCAGCGGCAACGCCGATTGTGGGCGCGGCGGGAGCGGCTGCGACTGCGCCGGCTTGCTCCGCAGGATCGGCACGCGCAGCGGGCGAGCGGCGACCACTTCGATCTTGCTGACGACCTCAGCGATGAAGTCTTCGGTGATGATCTGGCTGGCGCGCGGCTTGGCGATCACATCGATCGCGCCGCGGTGCAGCGCCTCGATCGTCGCCTCGCTGTCGGCGATCGTCAGGCTGCTGAGCATCAGGACGCGCGTCGGCGATTCCTTCATCAGCCGGTCCAGCGTCTCCAGGCCGTTGAGCCGGGGCATCTGGATGTCCAGCGTGACGACGTCGGGCCGCAGCTCCTTGATGCGCTCCAGCGCTTCCAGGCCGTTGCTTGCCGTTCCGACCACGTTGATGCGCCGGAAGCCGTCGAGCCGGCTGGAGAGGTAGTTGCGCATGAATGAGGAGTCGTCGACGACGAGCACCTTGATGCGCGCCCCGTACCTCGGCCGCTCGAGGCTCACGAACGTGGGTTGCGGTCGCTCGGCAAGCATCGCGACATCCGTCTTCTAGCCGGAAGCCATCTTGGCGACCGCGCCCAGGACGCGGTCGGGCTGGAATGGCTTGACGACAAAGTCCTTGGCCCCGGCTTTGAGCGCCTCGATGACGACGCTCTGCTGGCCGATCGCAGTGACCATCACCACATGGGCGTTCGGATCGAGTGAGCGGATCTCCCGCAGCGCAGTCATGCCGTCCATCACCGGCATGGTGATGTCCATCAGCACGCCGGCCGGGCGGTACTGCTGATACTTGGAGACTGCCTCCTGGCCATTCTCGGCCTCGACGACGTCGTACCCGTTCTCCTTGAGCAGCTTGGAGGCGCGCATGCGCATGAACGCGGCGTCGTCGACAACGAGAATCGTAGACATAACGTGGTTCCCTTCGGCTCCCTAGATCTCGATCGTCTTGCCGGCTGAATGGATCGTCACCCGGCCGTCTCTGAGAAACAGGCTCATGGTGCGCCCCTGATAGCCCAGCACGTGCTCCCCCGCGATCTTGAGACCTGCGCGGGCGATCTCGTGGCGGACCTGTTGAATGTTTCGCGCTCCGATATTGAAGACCTCGCTCGCCGCGACATCGCGGAGCATCTGCGCCCCGCCGGCGATGCGCACCACCAGCTCTGCTGGCGTCGCTCCCCGGCGGAGCAGCTCTTCGATCATCGCTGGCACAGCGAATTCGGCGTACTTGAGCCGGTTTTCGTCCCGCCGCATGTTCGGCCCGGCTGTGGGCAGGATGACGTGCGCCAGCGCGCCCAGCGTCTTCGTGGGCGCCCAGATCGCCACTCCCACGCACGATCCCAGCCCAAATGCGACCAGCGCCTCGCGAGGATCGCTTGAGTACTTGACTTCGCCCAGCCCCACCGGGACCTGCGCGACGCGTGCTTGAACGCTGGCTGTCATGAAAGGCTCCGTATCACCGTCGAGTCAAAGCCATCATCGGGCACGACCAGGAGCGTCGTCCCGACCAACGGCAGGGAATCGCTATGAAAGTCAATGCGGATCGACAGAAACGTATCGCCGCGGTGTGCGACCGCGACGGCCGGGATGCTCAGAGCGGCGCCACGAAAATCGACCAGCGGCCTGGGCGTCGAGATCTCCAGCTGCATGCCGGCCGTCTCGGCGATCGCCGTCAGGAAGTGCGAGGCCAGGATGTTGCCGGACTCGCTCAACGCCGAGATCACCATCTCGTCCAGCTCGACGGTCGTGCCGGGCGGGTTCCAGAGCATCTGGTCGGCCACCATGCGTGCCTGGTCGAGGTCGTAGAGCAGCATGATCTGGCCGCTGTCGCTGCCGCCATAGGTTAGGAACAGCGCCACGACGTTGTCGCCCGGGCAGCCGCCGATGCTGGCCAGCTCGCAGAGCGGCAGGACCTCGATGCGCGGGTCTGCGGCGCGCATCTCGACGCCGGCCAGCTCGCTGAGCGCGAGCGCCACCGCCTGGGCCGCCCTACCGAAAGCTCGCCCCAGCGGGGAATCGGCGGGTACCACCTGACGCGCCAGCGCCCCTGTGTTAGGCAGCTCTTGCTGGACCATGCTCCGCTCCTTCCATGGATGCAAGACGTCCAACGTCGACGATCAGCGAGAACGAGCCGTCGCCGAGGATCGTTGCGCCTGTCAGGCCAGGGACGGGCGGGATGTAGGCGCCAAGTGGCTTGACGACAATTTCCTGCTCGCCAATCAGGTCATCGACCAGTACGGCGAGCGGGTGGCTGCCGGCGTTGAGCACGACCGCGAAACCGGAGCTGTGCCCCTCGTCGCAGGCGCGCGCGCCGCGCATCAGCGATGCGCTCAGGTGAATCAGCGGCACGATCTGATCGCGCAGCCGCATCATTCGGCGCGGCCCGACGGCGTGCACCTGCATGTCGCTCAGGCGCACCGTCTCGACGACGCTGTCCAGCGGCAGCGCGAACGACCACTGGTCGCAGCGCACCAGCAGCGCGCGGATGATCGCCAGCGTGAGCGGCAGACGAATGGTGAACACCGAGCCGTGCCCGGCGCGCGAGCTGACCTCGATCGAGCCGCCAACCTTCTCCAGGTTGCTGCGCACGATGTCCATGCCCACGCCGCGGCCCGAGACGTTCGTCACCAGGGAGGCCGTCGAGAAGCCGCTGTGGAAGATCAGGTTGATCGCCTCACTGTCGGTGAGCCGCCCGGCGGCGTCCTCGCTCAACATGCCGCGCTCGACGGCCAGCGCACGCAGCGCGTCCGGGTCGATGCCTTTGCCGTCATCCGAAACTGTTACGACGATGCGGTTCTCGACCTGGCGCGCCGTGATCGCGACCCGGCCGGCCTCGGGCTTGCCGGCGGCGGCGCGGGCCTCGGGCGCCTCGATGCCGTGGTCGACGGCGTTGCGGACGATGTGGATCAGCGGATCGCTGATCGCCTCGATGACCGAGCGGTCTAGTTCGACATCGCCGCAGTCCATCGTGAACTCGACCTCTTTGCCGAGCGAGCGGGCCAGGTCGCGCACCAGGCGCGGGAACTTGCCCAGCACCGACTCGATCGGCAGCATCCGGCCGAGCATCAATTCTTCGTGGATCTGGCTGATCAGAAATTCGATTTGGGCCGTCGATTCGAGCAGGCGCTCGATCTCCGGGCCGTCGCCGTGGTACGCCTGCAGCTTGCGGGCCGTCTCGGCGATCCGCGAGCGCTCGATGACCAGCTCGCCGACGTAGTTGAGCATGCGGTCGATGCGCTCGACGCTCATACGGATAGTCGTCGCGCCGTTCTGGGCGCGGGCGCGCTCGGTCGGGGTAGCCTGCGGTATTGCAGGCTCGTCCCGCTCGGTGGATTTCCCTTCGGGATCCTCGGCGGCCGGCTCCGCGATCCGGTAGCCGGTCACGTCCGGGATAGACTGCACGAAGGCTTCCAGGCCGGCGCGATCGCCCTCCCACTCCAGCAGCACATTGAGCCGGTCACCGATCTTCTGCTGTTCGATCTCAGCCATGGCTGGCGCGCTGCGCAGCACCTGACCGCCAGACTCCAGCGCCAGCAGCACCTGAATAGCGCGGGCGGCCCGCAGCGGGTTGTCTGGATCCAGCTCGATGGTCAGGTCGAAGCGCGCCGGAGCATCCGGTCGTGCCGGGGCGCCCGGCTCGGTCACGCTGACGGCGGCGACGTCCGGGGCGGCTTCCAGGAACTCCCGTAACTGCGCGCCGCCGGCCGGCCACTGCACCACAGCCTCCAGCCAGCCGTCGACCTCCTCGCGCTCGATCGCGTCTCGGTCGGGCGTCATCGAGATGACTCGCCCGGCCGCGGCCAGCTCGAGCGAGAGCTGCAGCGCGCGAGCCGCCGTGAGCGGATGTCCTGGCTCGAACTCAACGCGCACCTGGTAGATGCTTTCCTCGTGGCCCGTCGATGCCTCGCCCTCCCCGCCTTCAATGCCGGCCAGGCGGGCAAGGATCGGTTCCAGGTTGACCGGCGATTCCTCGCCGCTCGCCACTTCCTCGCTGAGCAGGCGCAGCGCGTCGAGCGCCTCGAAGGCGACGTCGACCAGCTCGCTCGTGACGCCGATCTCGCCCTGGCGCAGGCGGTCGAAGACGCCCTCCAGATGGTGCGTCAGCTCCGCCATGCGGGTATGGCCGATCGTCGCCGAGGAGCCCTTCAGGGTGTGGGCGCAACGAAAAATCTCCTGCAGCAGCTCCTCGCGAGCGCCTTCGCGCTCCAGCTCCAGCAGCCCATCATCGAGGATTTGCAGGATCTCGCGGGCTTCTTCGAGGAAGAACCCGAGTTCGTCTGGGGATGCATCAAACGTCGGAGGCACCGGTCCCTCACACTCTGTTTCGAAAGTCCGAGCCAGCGTCACCGACCGGGGGCGTCCCTCGAGACAGAGTGCCGCATCCGTTCGGCGCCAGGATCGTCTGCTTCGATCATCGGCCTGTCGCCCCCTTCTCTTGAGGCGCGCGGGGCGGGACGTTGGTCACGGCGGGTGGGGGGTGATTGTCCGGGGTGCCGGCGCTCAAGACGACTGCCGGGCAGGTCGATGATGGAGAGGAGAGCAGCGCGCGTCATCGCGGCGCGCCATCCCTGGAAGGATAGGCAGTGGCAGAGTCGCAGTACGTCGTGGCACGCCTCGGCGGCCAGCAATACGGCATCGGCATCTCGGACGTCAATCAGATCATCCGCGCCGTAGAGCCGACGCCGATCCCCGGGCTGCACGGCGAGATCGAAGGCATCATCAACCTGCGTGGTCGCATTATCCCGGTCATCGACCTGCGCCCCAAGCTCGGCTTGCCGATGGGTGAGCCGACGCGCGACAGCCGGATCGTGGTGGTCAATATCCAGGGCCACGACATCGGCCTGTACGTCGACGCCGTCTCGGAGGTGCTGGCCATCGACGAAGCGGTCGTCGAGGCGCCGGACAACCTGGTGCTCGACTTCGACGCGACGCATCTGCGCGGCATCGCCAAGCTCGAAGACCGGTTGATCCTCTTGCTCGAGCTGGCCTCCGCGCTAGATGTCGCCGACATCGCGGAGTCGACCGTCCTGACCGCCGCCTGAGCAGTCCATCGAACACGCCGGAACCAACGACGCCGGGGCGGGAGCAATCCCGCCCCGGTCTCGTTTCGTCGGGGTGGGATAGGCGCCGCGGGGCATTTGAAATGAGGCGCTCCTCCAGGCTCAGCCAGCGAGCCAGCATCGCCGGAGGCCGGCCTGTGGCGGCGAACCTGGTGGGACTAATGGCGGTAATCGGGAGAGGAAGGGGTTAGTCGTCGTTGGTGTCGATCATCTGGAGCTGGCGGCGGACCCGCAGGCGGGGGATGCAACTGAAGCCGGGGAGATCTTCGCTACAGACATACAGGTGTACCTGGTTCGGCAGATGCTCGAGGAGGAAGGTGAGCACCTGGTCGCCGCGGTCGCACGGCTCGTAGTCGCTGATGACGATGAGCAGGTCGCGGTCGAGTTGGGCCAGGCGGTTGATCAGCGTCACGAGGGCGTGCTGGCAGTCGGCGGTCGACATCTCGCTGACCGTCTGCGGGTCGAGGAGACCGGCTTCGGCGAAGCGCTCGATGATCGAGCGGAGACAGCCATCGCCGTCATTGCCTTCGGGCCCCTCGATCTGGAGGACCGGGTAGTTGCGGCGCGCCAGCCACTGGTTGAGCGCCTTGCTGCGCTTGCTGGCGTCGGAACCGATCACGACGGTCAGCCGGTTGGCGAGACCCTGATCGAGCAGCACGTCGAGCGAGGTTTGGGTGTTGTTACCGTTGTTGTTCTGGGTGTTCGTCATCTTTATGCCCGTTTCGAAGCGGGCGGCCCTTGTGTGGTGATATGGAAAACCGGATATGAAAACGCCGCGGTCCACCGTTTTGCCTGTGTTCCCGCGGCGTTAGGTTCGACTGCTCGAGCTGAGCGTTAGCGATCCCGGATGCGGAGCGGATTCTTGCGCCCGCTGGATCGACTGGGCCGTTCGTTGTCGGCGGTCAGCATCTCGAGCGTGTACATCTGGTCGAGCATCGTTGCTCACCTGTGCTTTCCGGTCCATGGAGGGCCGCCTAGCGTCCGCGTCGAGGGCGACCTCTTCCGACGTGAAGGTTCCGTATGTGCCTGTTGATCTGTTCCTCGCGCTGCTGTCGAGCGATGTCGCCGAGGATGAACATCGACTGATTCATTTCCCGTGTCCTTTCTCTTGATACTTCGCCTGTGCCGTGACAACTGCCGTGTTGTCGTCGAGCTGCTCTGCTCTGGTCGCTTCGTTGCCTGGTGCAACGCTCATCGTTGCCGTGCGCAACTCCTGTGTTGCCCTTCGGGGCCCGGCGCCTTTGCCGGTGGCGACCATCCGTGTCGCCGTTACGCCCCGATTTGCAAGTGCATTACCGCCAGCGGATCCGAATGCTCACGCCCCGTCGCGTGTTCTGGACCTGCTCCCGTCGGGCCTGGGCCTCGACGCCGGCGATGAAGTCGTTGGTCAACATCTTCGTTGCCCTTTCCCTATGGCCGGTGGCCCCGTTGCCACCGCGCTCTCTGACATTCATAAGGTTATGACTAAACCTGGATAGGGCCATGTACCAAACGGTGTAAACCCAAGTTGATTCTCAACCGCGCCGGCTCCGCGTCGGCCGCTCAACCTTGATGTACCGCGCCGCCGCGCCCGGCTATGCGATCATGACGCTCAACCGGCCATCGCCGGCCGGGAGTTGAGGGAAAGGGTTGAGTGTGGCATGACAGTATCACTCTGGCAGGATACGGCGGCCTGGCCCGGCGAAGTCGACCACGAGTTCGTCGAGGCTGACGTCTGCGTCATCGGCGGCGGCTTCGTCGGCGGGACGCTGGCCACGCTGCTGGGCGAGCTCGGCAAGCAGGTCGTGGTGGTCGAAGCCCAGCAGGTCGGTCTGGGCACATCGGGGCGCAACGCCGGCCACTGCATTGCCGCGTTCCGCGACAACTACCACCGCGTCATCGAGCGCCTGGGGCACGACGCCGCGGGCGAGCTGCGCGAGCAGGCCATCGCCTCGCGCCAGTGGGTGACCGGTTTGTGCCAGGGGCTCAAGGTGCCCCACGAGGCTAATGGCTCGCGCTACCTGGCCATCGACGAGCGCGAACGCGAGCGGCTGCTGGCCTCGTTCGAGGCGCTGAAGGCCGACGGCCAGGACGTCGAGTGGCACGACGAGGACCCCTGGGACCGCGGCTTCCACGGGATGATCTATCAGCCGGGCGACCTCGGCCTGCAGCCCTACCTGCTGACCAGCAGGTTGATGGCGGCCTCCGGCGCGCGAGTCATCGAGAACAGCCCGGCGCGCGAGATCGTCAACGCCAATGGCAAAGTCGAGGTCCACACACGCCTGGCCACCGTGCGCTGCGAGCAGGCGATCCTGGCGACCAACGCCTTTTCGCGGCTGGTGCACCCGTTCTTCCGCGGCCGGGTGGACCCGATCCGCGCCCAGGCGCTGGCGACCGAGCCGCTGGGCTTCCGCATGTTCGACGGCCCGACCGGCACGAACGACGGCTTCGAGTATTTCCGGCAGCTGCCCGACACGCGCTTCATCATCGGCGGCTACCGCGATGTCTACGCCGACGAGGAAGTGGGCTACGCCGATGAAACCACGCCGCACCTGCAGGCGGGGCTGGAGCGTTGGGCCGGCGAGCATTTCCCAGAGCTGAACGACCTGAGGGTGACGCATCGCTGGGCGGGGATCATGGGCTTCACACCGGACGGCCTGCCTCTGGTCGGCCGGCTGCCCGATCTGGACGAGGTTTATTATTGTGTTGGTTTCAACGGCGGCGGCATGTCGATGGGGCCGGTGGCGGCCCGCCGCGCGGTCGCGCTGATGACGGAGGGCGCCTCACCCGGCGTCTTCGACGGCGACCGGTTGGCCTGAACCGGGCTGTTTAGCACGCATACGCGCTCGTTTCCGGCAATGGCGTACAATCTTGTTGGCCTGCCGGGCGCGAGCGTCGTTTGCATTCTCGCCAGCCGGCGAGAGGCTACCCGATCATCAGGACGCAGCCAGACGAGTGGGACGCCCCGCTCGGTTGCTACAGGAAGGGCGCGGAATGGCTACCTCAGCCACATCTGATGTAGGACTTCTCGAGCACATGGACACCGGGCAACTGCTGGACTTCTACAGGCAGATGTACCTCATCAGGAGGTTTGAGGAGCGAGCCGCCGAACAATACGCGTACGGCAAGATCGGCGGATTCCTACATCTCTACATTGGTGAAGAAGCCGTCGCAGTCGGCGCGATCGCGGCGATGACTGAGAAGGACCACCTCTTCACTCACTATCGCGACCACGGATACGCGCTCGCGATTGGCGCGGACCCGAACGCGGCGATGGCCGAACTGTTCGGCAAGGAAACTGGCACTACAAGCGGCCGGGGCGGATCGATGCACATGATCCACCCCGAGCGCAACTTCTGGGGCGGCTACGCGATCGTCGGCGGGCATATCCCGCTGGCCGTCGGCGCCGGCCTGGCAATCAAGCACAAGAAGGAGGATGCCGTCTCAGTCGCCATCTTCGGTGACGGCGCGACGAACAACGGCGCCTTCCATGAGGCCGCCAACATGGCCTCGCTCTGGAAGCTACCGGTCGTCTTCCTCTGTGAGAACAACCGCTACGGCATGGGCACGGCGGTTGAGTACGCCTCGGCAGTGCCCCAGATGCTCACGAAGGCTCAGGGCCACGGCATCGAGGGTGAGATCGTCGACGGCCAGGATGTCCTGGCGATGTACGCCGTTATGCAGCGCGCGGTTGAGCATTGCAAGAGCGGCAAGGGCCCCTATTTCATCGAGGCCATGACCTATCGCTTCCGGGGCCACTCGATGGCCGACCCGGAGTCCTATCGCGATCGCGAGGAAGTCGAGCGCTTCCGCCAGAACGATCCGATCCCGCTGTTCAAGCAGCAACTGCTCGACGCCGAGAAGGCGTCGGCTGAGGACTTCGAGCGCATCGAGGCCGAGGTCGAGGAAGTGGTCGAAGAAGCCGTGCGGTTCGCCGACGAGAGCGATTTCCCGCCGCCGTCGACCATCTACGACTGGGTCTATTTCTCGGACGGTGAAGTTGGGAAGGAGCCGGAACGTGGCTAGCACGCTCGCGGATCTCAAGTCCCTCGAAGAGGACATGCTTGCTCAGATCGACGAGAACGGCATCCGCGAGATCACCTACCGGCAGGCGTTGCAGGAAGCGCTCACCGAGGAGATGACGGCCAACGAGAACGTCATCCTGATGGGTGAGGATATCGGCGCTTACGGCGGCTCCTACGTCGTGACCCGCGGCTTCCAGGAAGAGTGGGGTCGCGAGCGGGTGATCGACACGCCGATCTCCGAGCTGGGCATGACCGGCGTGGCAACCGGCGCGGCGATTGCCGGCATCCGGCCGGTGCTGGAGATCATGACGATCAACTTCTCGCTGCTGGCGATGGACCAGATCGTCAACCATGCCGCCAAGATCAGTTACATGTTCGGCGGGCACTTTAACGCTCCGGTGGTGATCCGCACCGCCGCCGGTTGGGGGCAGCTGGGCGCGACGCACTCGCAGACCTTCGAGGCCTGGTACGCTCACGTGCCCGGCCTGCGCGTCGTGATGCCCTCGACGCCGCTGGATGCAAAGGGTTTCCTGAAGTCGGCCATCCGCGGTGATGACCCCGTGCTCTTCATCGAGCACTCGCTGATCTACCGCAACCGCGGCCCGGTCCCGACCGAGGAATACACCCTGCCGCTCGAAGGCTCCGAGGTGCGTCGCGAGGGCACCGACGTCACGCTTATCTCCTGGTCGCGCGGGGCGATCCTCGCGCAGGGCGCGGCCGAAGAGCTCCAGGAAGAGCACGGCATCTCCTGCGAAGTGATCGACATGCGCGTGCTACGCCCGCTCGACACCGACACAGTGGTCGAATCGGTCAAGAAGACCAATCGTGCCGTCATCGTGGAAGAGTCGTGGCGCACGCTGGGCCTGGGCGCGGAGATCGCGGCGCGGATCCAGGAAGATGCTTTCGATTATCTGGATGCGCCGGTTGGCCGCGTCGGCAGCCTCGAAGTGCCGATGCCGTACGCCCGCAACCTCGAGCGCCTGGTGATTCCCGGCAAGGACGAGGTGATCCAGGCCGTTCTTCAAGCGTTGGCGTAGCCTGAAACAGTAGGGGACGGGAACACGAGTCGTGGCAAAGAATGTGGTAATGCCCCAGATGGGCTACGACATGGACGCAGGCACCTTGCTTCGCTGGCTCAAGTCGCCCGGCGACACGATCGAGCGCGGCGAGCCGATCGCCGAGATCGAGACC
>DATGQR010000016.1:0-19976 GCA_035304105.1 Thermomicrobiales bacterium
CGGGGGCGGCGGGAGCCGAGAGCAGGCTCGCCAGCTCGGCGTAGGTGACGCCCGGCACGCCCTGATCGCCGGCCACGTTGACCTGCGCGGGGGCATGCTGCGCGAAGTCCTCGTCGCCCACTTGCAGCCGCCCGCTGATCAACTCGACGACCAGCAGGCCGTTGGTGACGTCCCAGGGGGCGGTGGCGCGGTAGGCGTTGTCTTCCATGCGGCTCTTGTCGAAGTACTGGACCATGCGCTGGCCGCCGGGAGCATCCAGATAGGGCTCGGTCATGGCGGCCGTGAAGCCTTCCGGCCCCCACATCCAGGTGCGGTCGACCTGACCCGTGCTGACCGGCTGGTCGGTGCGCTGCCAGGTGCGGGTGAAGGTCTGGCTGGCCGGGGCGGCGGCGAAGGTAGTGATTGCCGTGCGCACCGCCAGCCCGAAGAGCGCCCAGAGTGTGAAGACGATGATCACGCGCCTGACCAGGGCAGCCTTCGTTGGCTTCTTTCTGCTCTGCTTGGCAGTCTCTTGACTCATCGATGGGTTCCTTCCTCAGACCGCTGACGGCGGCCTGCCTGCGCGTCCTGCGCGCCACTACGGTGTGTGCATCCATCCGGCCCGAGCCGTTCGGGCCAGATATCTCTCAGCCTCGATGAGATCGCCGCCGGGCGGAGTCACCGGCCTGTTAGCCGGCCTGTCGTCCGCTTGACAGCGGTGCCGTGCGGCGGGCAACAGGCTCAACCATCGCCGAGCGACGGCGCCGGTGGGCTGAGCCGGTCGGAGTCCTCGCGACCCGCTTCATGCGGCATCGGGCGAAGCTGCCGGAACTCCAGCCAACGAATGACCGGCCCGGCTTTGAAGCGTGCCCAGATGAGATCGCCCCTGCCGGGGTAGCGGTGAGCTGCCGTGAGCCGCGCGAGGCGCTCGCGGCGGGCCGCTTCGGCGACCATCTGGGCGGTGGTAGGGTGCGGTGAGATCATGTGGCCTCCGTCCGTGGTTGATTGCGTGCCCCTGGTCCTCGGGCTGCGCGCCGCCGGTGCGTCCTGCTTCGCCTGGCCGCCAAGCCCGGCGCCGGACCGTCCGGCGCTTGCTCGCAGTCTGACGGCCAGGCCGCACAGTCACCACGCGGCCGACCCACATTTCCGCTCACAGTTCCAGGCGCGCCCGGCCGGATGGGCTCAGGCGATGACACGCACGGTCGCCAGGCTGCGGTCGCTCGCACCACGCACGCTCATGCCGCGCGCCAGCTCGGCGCCCAGGTAGGCGACCTTGTCGGCGGTGATCAGCTCGCCGGGCGCGATGACCGGGACGCCCGGCGGGTAGGGGACGATCAACTCGGCTGCGACCTCCCCGACGGAGGCGCCCAGCGGCACGGGGCGCGCCGGCGCGAAGAACGCCTCACGCGGGGAGAGCACCTGCGGCCCCGCCGCGACGATGCCGCCGAGCGCGCGCGTGAATCTCTCGGCAGGCGCTGAACGCCCGGAGCCGTGCAGGGTGCTCAGGGCACGGAAGGCGTCGACCAGCCGCGCGACGCTGTCGCGGGAATCGCCGATCGTCAGCAGGCAGACGACGCTGACGCGGTCACTCATCTCCGGCGCGATGCCGAAGCGAGCGCGCAGCTGCGCCTCGGCGGCGTAGCCAGTCAGGCCCAGCCCCTGCACGTCGATGACCAGGCGGGTGGAGTCGTAGCAGTCCAGGCCGAGGCGCTGCCCGTCGAGGATCTCGATCCCCGGCAGCCGCGCGAGCCGGGCGCGAATGTCCCGAGCCAGGCTCAGGACGCGCTCCAGCAGCGCCTCGCCATCCAGCGCCATCTGCCGACGCGCCGCGTCGATCGACGCCAGGAACGGCAGGAACGGGCTGGTCGACTGGGTCATGCCGACGACCGCGGCGATCCGGTCCCGATCGAGCCGCGCGCCGCCGAAGAGCAGGAGCGAGCTTTGGGACAGGCTGCCGAGCAGCTTGTGCGTGCTGGTGACGGCGGCATCCGCGCCACAGCGCATGGCGGATGGAGGCAGCGCCGGGTGGAAGCCCAGGTGCGGTCCCCAGGCTTCATCGACATAAACCGGTACTCCACAGGCATGAGCGGCCGTGACGATGCCGGGCAGATCTGCCGCGATGCCGTAGTAGCTCGGGCTGGCCAGCACGACGAGTCGCGCGCCAGGGTTGGCATCGAGCGCGCCAGCGACGTCCTCTGGCGCGACCCCGAGGCTCACACCCGCCACGGGGTGGAAGCGCGGCGTCACGTAGATCGGGCGCGCGCCGGTCAGGATCAACGCCGTCAATAGCGAGACGTGGATGTCCCGGGCGACGATCACTTCGTCGCCGGGCGCGAGAGTCGCGAGCAGGAAAGCGTGGTTTCCGCTCGATGAGCCGTTGACGAGGAAGCAAGCGCGCTCGGCACCCCAGGCTTCGGCGGCCAGCGCCTCGGCCTCACGGAGCGCCGCCGCGTAGCAGGCGGGCGGCAGCCAGACATCACAGGCGAACAACTCTGCGCCCAGCAGGTCCACCAACTCGCGGTCGGCCCCGGCGCCGTGCTTGTGCCCGGGGCAGTGGAAGGACGTCAGGTCAGCCTCGCGACCCCTGGTCAGAGCTTCGAGGATGGGCGTGCGTCGCTGCCGCCGGGAGTCAGGCCCCCAGCAGGCCGCGCGCTGGGTGTGCAATTGTCGCAACGTCATGACGCGTCCCCGTTCGGTCCCAGGAGCAGGTAGCCCTGGAGGGCGAGCAGGCCGCCGACGGCCAGCCACTTGCCGGGCGGCAAGCTGAGGCCGTAGCGCTGGGTGTCAATCAGGACGATGCCGACCTGGAGCAGCACCACCCAGCCGAAGGTGACGGTCGTAAGCTCGGCGAAGCGCAGGCTCGCGGCATAGACGACGTAGAGCAGCACGAAGGCCGCCAGCCCGGCCAGGTAGTAGCCGGCGTGGTGGCGCTCCGTCCACTCTTTCGCCAGGATCGAGCCAGCGAAGTCGAGCCCGGCGAGCATCACCATCGCGCCCGCGCTCAGCGCGTAGAAGTGCCAGGCGGCAGGCACGACCGCGATCTTCATGATCGCCCCGGGCGCGCAGCGGCGCCGTTGACGGGCGGCGGCTGCCGGCGCGCGAAAAGTCGGAATGCGCCAAAGGCGGGCAGGTTGCAGAGCATGACAACCCCTCTCACTCATCAGCATTCGCAGGCGGGTCACAAGTCTGTGGCCAGTCTGAGGCCGCTGATCGCGGCGCACCACCACGGGAGATCACAGGAGTGCTCACAGCTTCGGAAACCGAGCCGGAGAGCAACTGTGGTACGATGGGAAGACATCGACTCACCATTCGTATGTGATGTGCAGAGGGTGAAGGGCTGGCCGCTGTGGCCGGGTCCGAGCAGCAATCCAGCCGGGGAGCGCAGGCGACGCCCTCGACATTCGGACGGCTGGTCAAACGTTTACGCATCGCCGTAGACCTGACTCAGGAAGAACTGGCCGAGCGCGCCAGCGTCAGCGCCCGGCTGATCAGCGACCTCGAGCGCGGCCTGATCCAGCGCTCGCGCCGCGACACGGTCGAGATGCTGGCCGACGGCCTGGGCCTGAGCGGAACCGAACGCGCCACCTTCATCGCCATCGCCCGGCGCAGACCGCGCCTCGCCCCGGAGCCCGACGCGGCGCTCGATCAGGCCGCCCCGCTCAGCAACCTGCCCCGTCCACCGACGGGACTGCTCGGCCGCGAGCGCGAGGTCAGCGCCACGACCGGCCTGCTGATCAAGCCGGAGACGCGCCTGCTCACGCTGACCGGGCCGGGCGGCGTCGGCAAGACGCGCCTGGCGATCGAGATCGCCGAGCGGGTCGCGGCGGCCTTCCCAGGCGGCGTCAGCTTCGTCGACCTGGCCCCGGTCGGGCATCACCGGCTCGTCATCCCGACAATGGCCCGCGCGCTGGAGCTGGCCGGAGACGTCGAGATCCAGACCGCCGACGAGCTCGCCAGGCTACTGCCGGACAACCGCCTGCTGCTCTTGCTCGACAACCTCGAGCACCTCATCGACGCCGCCCCGGAGCTGGCCCGGCTGCTGGAGAGCAGCCCACAGCTGGTGATCCTCGCGACCAGCCGGGAGCCACTGCGGCTGCGGGCCGAGCGCGAATACCCGGTCGGCCCGTTGACGCTGCCCAGCCTGGACGCACGGACCAGCTTCCAGGAGCTGGAGTCGTCGCCGGCCGTCAGCCTGTTCGTGCGCGCGGCGGAGGCAGCCCGGCCGCAATTCGCGCTGAGCGCCGGGAACGCCCGCGCCGTGGCCGAGATCACCGTGCGGCTGGACGGCCTGCCGCTGGCGATCGAGCTGGCGGCGGCGCGGATGCGCGTCCTCACCCCGGCGGAACTGCTGGAGCGCCTGGAACAGCGCCTGCCGCTGCTGACCGGCGGCGCGCGCGACCTGCCCGCCCGCCAGCGGACGCTGCGCGAGGCGATCGGCTGGAGCTACGCACTGCTCGACCAGGCCGAGCAACGCCTCTTCCGCCAGCTCTCGGTCTTCACCGGCGGCTTCACCCTGGACGCGGCCGAGTTCATCAGCGCCGACGGCGACCCGACCGCCACGCTGGACGGCCTGACCTCGCTGGTCGACAAGAACCTGGTGCGCGCGCTGGACGAGCGCGATCTGGAGGGCGAAACGGGCCGGAGCCGCTTCGGGATGTTCGAGACGATCCGCGAATTCGGCCTCGAACAGCTCGAAGCCGCCGGGGAGCACGACGCGCTCCGCCGGCGCCACGCCGAATGGTGCATCGACCTGGCCAACCGGGCCGAGGGCGAGCTCAGCGGGCCGCAACAGGCAGCCTGGCTGGCGCGCATGCTGGCGGAGACCGACAACCTGCGCGCCGCGCTGGCATGGTCGGTCGAGCAGCACGACGCCGACCTCGGGCTGCGGCTCGTCGGCCCACTGCTGCGGTTCTGGGTGACGGCCGGGATGCTGGCCGAAGCACGTGGCTGGTACGAGCGCGTCCTGGCCCTCGACGCGCCGCCGCTCTCGGCCGACCGCGCGAAGGCCCTGCTCGGCGTCGAGGTGGTGGCCTACTTCCAGGGCGACTGCGACGCCGCCCGTACCTACGGCCAGGAGGCGCTGGAGATCTACCAGGCGCTGGGGGATCGCTCCGGGATGGCCCGCTCCTACGGCAACCTCGGCCTGATCGGCGACGCGCTGGAGGACTATGACCTGGCCAACGAGCTTTACGGCCGGGCGCTGGAGATCTTCCGCGAAATCGGCGACCGCCTGCATACCGGCTTCATGCTCGGCAACCTCGGGCTGATCGCGTACTTCCAGGGCGAGTACGAGCGCGCCACGACGCTGCTCGAAGAGGCGCTCGTCATCAACCGCGAGCGCGGCGACAACATCAGCATCGCGATCACGCTCTCCAACCTCGGGCTGGTCGTCTTCGCCCAGGGCGACCTCGACCGCGCCACGCAGCTGCAGACCGAGGCGTTGAAGATCCGCCGGCTGGCGCCGCACGCCGGGATGCTGGCGCGCAGCTTCGACAACTTCGCCGTCATCGCCGCCGCCCGTGGCGAGTACGAGCGCGCCGTGCGCCTCTTTGCCGCCGCCGAAGCAGTGCGCGCCGAGGTCGGCTCGGCCCAGCAATCCAACGACCGCGAGTTCAACCGCCCCTACATCGAGCGCGCCGAGGCCCACCTCGGCAGCGCGCGCTTCACCGCCCTCTGGGTCGAGGGCGCGACCATGCCCGCCGAGGAGGCCATCGCCCTGGCGCTGAACGAATCCGAGCGCGTCCCCTCCGAAGCGCCTCGTTCCAGCCACCAGTACAGCAACTAGCCCCGCGCCCCGGCCGGCATCGACTATCCTGCCTCTGATCTGCAAACGCCATCTGGGATTGGCGACCACGAAGGGAGCGGACGATGGCGCGCAAGACCCAGCTCGCGGCGATGACCTGGAAAGAAGCTGAGGAAGCCTTTCGAGACAACCCGGTCATCATCGTGCCCAACGCCTCGATCGAGCAGCACGGCCCACAGACGCCGGTCGGCGACTACCGGGTGGGCGAGATCGTCGCCGAGCGCATCGCGGCGGAGACCGGCGCGATCGTCGCCCCAATGCTGCCTTTCGGCTACTCCGAGGCCTTCCGCCGCTTCCCAGGCACGGTCACCCTGCGCGCCGAGTCGATCTACAGCGTCATGTACGACGTCGTCACCAATTTTCTGGACCACGGCCTCGACCACGTCATGTTCCTCTGCTGTCACCACGGCAACATGCCGATCCTGGAGCAGGTGGCTCACCAAATCCGGCGCGAGCGCGGCATCGTGCTCGGCTGCGTCGAGCCCTGGCGGCTGCACTCGCCAGCCTTCATGGCCGAGGTGTTCAACCAGCCCAACCCGCGCCACGGCCACGGCACCGAGCCCTTCGCCTCGATGTCGCTGCACCTCTTCCCCGACGACGTCCGCACCGATCTTGCCGAGGAGGAGAACCGCGCGAGCTTCGGCGACATCCCCCTGTGCGGCACCAACCAGATCCAGCTCGGCGACGTCTCCGGCGTGCTCTACCTCGACTACCGCGATGTCGTCCCCAACGGCGTCATCGGGGACATCCACCTCGCGAACGCCGAAGCCGGCGAAAAGCTCCTCAACCGCGCCGTCGAACTCGGCATCGAATACGTGCGGATCTTCGAGCGGGTGGAGGCGCGGCGGGGATACTGGGAGTAGGGCTGAGTTTGTAGGTTGTAGGAAGACAGCCCTCACCCCCCAGCCCCCTCTCCCACTCGCTGCGCGGAGGGAGAGGGGGAGCAAGATAAGAGGGCTCGTGATCGGTAGCTCTGATGTCTCGAGAGGGCACCCCTCTCCCAGCATTGGGAGAGGGGCCGGGGGTGAGGGCTCTCTCAACACCAACCCCTCACCCGCAAGCCCGAGCCGACCAACAAGGCAGCCCCCTCGAATTCGAGCGGGGTGCCCTCTGGGCCGCGGTCGGGGGAGGGAGCCGGACCGGTCTTCCTACAACCTGCAAACTCCAACCTACAACCTCCTCCCTTGACACCCCCGACCCCGCGCCGCACACTCCCGGCATCGCGAAACGGCGAACGGAAGCGGCGGCGCGGTGAACTCTCCGGTTCTCCATATCAGGCTCTTCGGAGACCTCGAGGTGCGCTACGGGGAGCAGTTGCTGCCGCCGTTCGAGTCGTCGCGCGCCGAATCGCTGCTGGCCTATCTGTTGCTCCACCGCGACGCGCCGCAGCCCCGGCAGCGCATCGCCGCCACGCTCTGGCCGGAGTCGAGCGAGGGCCAGGCGCGCACCAACCTCCGCCATGTCCTGCACCAGCTCCGTCGAGACTTGCCGGAGCCGGAGCGGTTCATCGACATAACGCAGCGCACGCTTCAGTGGCGAGCCGACGCGCCCTGGCAGCTCGACGTCGCCGAGTTCGAGGCGGCGATCGCGCGCGGCGAGCTGCGGCGGGCCGTCGACCTCTATCGGGGCGATCTGGTGCCCGGGTGCTATGACGAGTGGATCGCGGGCGCGCGGGACCAGCTACGCCAGCAATACCTGCTCGCGCTGGAACACGTGGCAAGGGCGCTCGAAGAGGAGGGCGATTACCTCGGAGCGATTCTCTACGCCGGCAGGCTCCAGGTCCACGACCCGCTCTACGAGGAAACCTACCGGCTGCTGATGCGCCTGCACGCCGCGCGCGGTGACCGCGCCCGGGCGGTGCGCATCTATCACGAATGCGCCACGACGCTGGAGCGTGAGCTGGGCGTCGAACCCTCCGGGCCGACCCGCGCAGCCTACGAGGCGCTGCTGGCCCCGACGCCGGACGGGGACGTCGCCGAGCCGCCCGTCCAGCACGCGCCGGCGGGCCGGATCAGATCCCCGCTGGTCGGGCGCGCAAGGTCATGGGAGGTGCTGACCGGCGCATGGCTGGCGGCCGAAGGCGGCGCGGCCGGATTGGTGCTGCTCGCTGGCGAAGCCGGGATCGGCAAGACGCGGCTGGTCGAGGAGTTCCAGGCATGGTGCGCCGGGCGCGGCGCGGCGGTCGCCACGGCGCGCTCGTACGCTGCCGAGGGCGCGCTGGCCTATGGACCGGTCGTGGAGTGGTTGCGCGCCGAAGCGCTGGCGCCGCGCATCAACCGGGTCGACCCGGCCGCGCGCGCCGACCTCGCGCAGCTGCTGCCGGAGCTACGCGCCCTCCACCCCGACCTGCCGACCGGCGGCGGGTTGTCGGAGAGCGAGCAGCGCCAGCGGCTGTTCGACGCGCTGGGCCGGGCGATGCTCGCGCCCGGCGCGCCGCTGCTGGTCGTCATCGACGACATCCCGTGGAGCGACCGTGAGACGCTGCAGTTCCTGCACTACCTGCTGAGGGTAGGGGCGAAGACGCGGCTGCTGTTGGTCGCGACGGCCCGGCGTGAGGAAATCGACGACGGCCACCCGCTGCAGGAGCTGATCGCCGGGCTGCGGGCGCTGGAGCGCCTGACCGAGATCGAGTTGGACCGGCTGAATCATGCCGAGACGGCCGCGCTGGCCGGGCAACTGGCCGGCAGGGTGCTTCCGGACCAGCGGGCCGAGCAGCTATACGCCGAGACCGAGGGCAACCCGCTCTTCATCGTCGAGGCGCTGCGCGCCGGCTGGTTCGAAGCGCAAGGCGCATCCAGCTGGATCAGCCCACGGGTGCAGGCGGTCATCGAGTCGCGCCTGGCTCAGCTCTCCGTCCCGGCCCGGGAGCTGGTCGGGCTGGCGGCGGCGATCGGCCGGGAGTTCTCGACCGACACGCTGAGCCTGGCGAGCGAGGCCGGCGGCGAGGCACTGGTTCGCGGGCTGGACGAGCTCTGGCGGCGGCGCATTGTGCGCGAGCAGGGCGTCGACGCCTACGACTTCAGCCACGACAAGCTGCGCGAGGTGGCCTACCTCGCGCTCGGACCGGCACGCCAGCGGCATTACCACCGGCGCGTCGCCCTGGCGCTCGAGCGCCTGCACGCCGGCGATCTCGACCCGGTCAGCGGCCAGCTGGCCGGCCACTATGAACAGGCCGGCGCGTTCGACCCGGCCGCGAGCTGGTACCTGCGGGCCGCCAGGGTTGCCCAGCGCATGCACGCCAACGGCGAGGCCGTCCGGCTGCTGGATCGCGCGCTCGAGCTGCTCGACAACCTTCCGGAGACGCCCGAGCGCCGGGCGCGCAAGCTGGCGATCCTGGCGGCGCTGCCCGGCGCTCTGGTGTCGGTCGATGGTTACTTCTCGCCGCGCGTCGCGGAGATGCACCGGCGGGCGCTGGCTCTCGCCGGGGAACTGGGCGTCGAGTTGGAGCCGCCGCTGCTGCGCTCGCTGGCCGTAGCCGGCCTCTCGATCTACGACTTCGACACCGCCCGGCACTTCGGCGCGCAGCTGCGCGCGCGAGGCGAGCGCGATGGCGACGAGGTGCTCGTCGTCCAGAGCGGCTACGTGCTCGGCATCGCCGCCTTCTGGAGCGGCGAGCTCGCGGCCGCCCGGCGCCACTTCGCGGACGCCGCCGCGCGCTGCCGGCCTGAACAGCTCCCGGCCCATCTGCTGCATTACGGGCACGACCCCGAGTCCACCTGTCTGATGCGCCTGGCCTGCACGCTCTGGTTCCTCGGTTGTCCCGCGGCCGCGAGCGCGGCGCGCGACCGCGCGCTGGCCATCACCGGCGAGCTCGGCCATCTCCACAGCCGCCGGCTGGCGCTCGTCTTCGCCAACGTGCTGGCGATCGAGATGCGCGACGCGGAACGGATGCGCGTCTACGCGGCCGAGAAGCTCAGCCCGGAGAGCGACGCCTATCCGCAGCACGTCTGGACCGGCCTGGAAGTGTTCAATGGCTACCTTGACGCGCTGGATGGCCAGCCCCGGCGGGGCGTCGCGCGGATCCTGCGCGTCATCGACGACCCAACCCTCTCCGAACAGGCGCCCGGCCAGCAGGCCACGCTGCTCCGCGTACTGCTCGAAGCGTGCGCGCTGGCCGGGGATGCGCGCACCGGCCTCGCCGCCGCCGGGCGCATGCTCGAGCAGAGCAACGGCGTGCGCCTCTGGGAAGCTGAAGCCCACCGCTTCCAGGCCGGGTTCATGGCCGCGCTTGGCCGGCCCGACGGGGATGTCGAAGCGGAGCTCAACGCCGCCCTGCGGATCGCCCGCGAACAAGGCGCCAGGCTCTTCGAGCTGCGCGCCCTGCGCGACCTCCTGCGCCACCGCCTGCGACGCGACGCCACAAACGCAGAACCGGTCCGCGAGGAGCTGGCGGCCCTGCTGAACAGCCTGCCGGATGGCCTCGACGCGCCGGACTTCCGCGACGCAGCCGCCCTGATCACCACCTGATCCCCGGCTCCTTCACCACCAAACGCTGCCCCAACGCTCGCGGAACGCTTCAGGAACGCCTGCCCTCCTATCCTCGCCTCAGATTCAACGCGAGACCAGCCAACTGGAAGGAGGGCACCCATGGTCGATACGACCGCGACGCTGAGTGGTCCGGCGCAACGCCAGGCGGCGCTCTGGGGCCGGAAGGCAGCGGACTGGACCGAGCTAGGCGAGGTGTTGATGACCGGGCTCTTCAACGCGGTGCTCGATCAGCTCGACATCAAGGCCGGGACACGCCTGCTCGACGTCGGCTGCGGGTCAGGCGTGGCCGCCGCGCTGGCCCTCGAACGCGGCGTGGAGGTCAACGGGCTCGACGCCACCCCCGAGCTGCTCGCCTTCGCCCGCAAGCGCGCGCCAGGCGCGGAATTCCGGCACGGCGAGATGGAAGCGCTGCCCTACCCGGATGACGCGTTCGACGTCATCACCGGCTTCAACTCATTCCAGTACGCCGCCGACCCGGTCAACGCGCTGCGCGAGGCGCGGCGGGTCGCGCGTCCGGGCGGGTCAGTGATGATCTGCGCCTGGGATCGGGCGGAGCACGTCGACATGGCGCCGGCCATGCGCGCCCTCGGCTCGCTGCTGCCCCCGCCGCCGCCCGGCGCGCCGGGGCCGTTCGCGCTCTCGGAGGATGGCGCGCTGGCCGCGCTCGTTCGCCAGGCGGGCCTCCAGCCACGCCACGGCGGCCGCTACGTCGACCGCTGGCTGCTGCCGGCGAACCTCGACACAACGCTGCGCGGGCTGCTCGCCTCCGGCCCGGCCAGCACGGCGATCGAGCAGGCCGGCGAGGCGGCGGTCCGCGCCGTGCTCGCGGAGGTGCTGCCGAAGTACCGGACGGCCGACGGCTACCGGTTCGAGAACGAATTCGTCTACCTGATCGCCCGGGCCTGAACCCCGGCGAGTCTTTGAGAGGAAATTCGCGAGATGTACGACGCGATCATCGTTGGAGCCCGCTGCGCCGGTTCCCCGCTGGCGATGCTGCTGGCCAGGCAGGGCCACAAGGTCCTGCTGCTCGACCGGGCATCCTTTCCGAGCGACACGATTTCGACGCACGGCCTGAAGCCGCCGGCGACGGCGCGGCTCAAGGAGTGGGGCCTGCTCGACGCCGTCCTGGCCTCGAACTGCCCACCGATCCCGGCCCAGCAGCTTGACTTCGGGCCGCTGGTGCTGAAGGGAACCTCGCCGGGTGTCGATGGCGTGCGCTTCCTCGTCGCCCCACGCCGCTACGTGCTGGATGAGATCCTGGTCCGAGCGGCGGTCGACGCCGGCGCGGAGTTGCGCGAGGACTTCACCGTCGATGACGTCGCCGTCGAAGACGGCGTGGTCGTGGGCGTCCGCGGCCACGGCCGGGGTGGCGCGCGGATCACCGAGCGCGCCCGCATCGTCGTCGGGGCGGACGGCCGCCACTCGACGATCGCGAAGGCAGTCGGCGCGCAGACAACTGTCGACCGCGGCGCCTTCTGCTGCGCCTACTACAGCTACTTCAGCGGGCTGGACGTCGAGAACGTCGAGCTCTACCTGCGCCCCAACCGCTTCGCTATCGTCTTCCCGACCAACGACGACAAGGCCGTCGTCATGGTCGAGTGGCCGCGCGACGAATTCCATGCCTTCCGCGCGGACATCGAGGGCAACTTCTACGCGACGCTGGAGCTGGCCCCGGCGCTGGCCGAGCGGGCACGAGCCGGCACGCGCGAGGAGCGCTTCACCGGCACGGTCGACCTGCCGAACTTCCAGCGCAAGGCCTACGGCCCCGGCTGGGCGCTGGCCGGCGACGCGTTGAGCCACAAAGACCCGATCCTGGCCCAGGGCACGAGCGACGCCTTCCACGACGCCGCCTTTCTCGCCGACGCGATTCACGCCGGGCTCAGCGGGGCGCAGCCGATGGAGGCGGCCCTGGCCGAGTACGAGCGCCGGCACACCGAGGCGAGCCTGGCGCTCTTCGAGATGACCTGCGAGTTCGCCACCCTCCAGCCACCGCCACCTGAGATGCAACACCTGCTGGCGTCGATCGTTGGGGACCAGCAGGCGATTGACCAGTTCATCGGCACCGCCGACGGCACCACGCCGCTGGCCGAGTTCTACGCGCCGGAGAACATCGCGCGTCTCACCGGCGTGGCGGCATGAAGAAGAGGAAAGAGGGAAGCGGAGGATGGAAGAGATTGCAGGGGTGGAGACAAGCTCCACCCCTCATGAACCAGGTTACCGGCGCGCACAATGAAGTCATGCCGCCCAGGCTCAGCCGCGCAACGCCGGGGCGACCTCATCAGCCAGCAGCTGGATCGTCTCGCGGTCGGAGCCGTTGACCAGCTGGACGACGAAGTACTGGATGCCGGCATCGACGTACTGCTGGAACTTCTCGACGATCTGCTCCGGCGTGCCGGCCGTGACGCCCAGGTAATCGAGCGAGTCCGGCACGCCGCCAGGGAAGAAGGAGGCGATCTTCGACTCCAGCTCGCGCTCGGTCGGCGCGATGATCAGCCAGCCGGTGAAGTCAGTCTTGAGGATCTCGTCGTAGTCGCGGCCCAGGTCGGCGCAGTGGCCCTTGAGCACCTCCAGCTTGTGGCGCGTCTGCTCCGGGGTTGTGGCGCGGTTGAAGTTGCAGGCATCGGCCCACCTGGCCACCTGACGCAGGGTGACCTGCTCGCCGGCCCCGGCGATCATGATTGGCGGGCGCTCCTGCACCGGCGGCGGGAGCACGCGAATGTCCTTGACCTGATAATACTCGCCGGAGAAGGAGAAGGGCTCCTCGCCCCAGCTCCCCAGGATGATCTGGACAACCTCTTCCAGCGCCCGGAAGCGGTCGCGGTTGGGCATGAACTCGACGCCCAGGATCTCGAACTCGCCAGGCAGGTAGCCGATGCCCAGGCCCAGCATTAGCCGGCCGCGGCTCAGGTGATCCAGGTCGGTCGCCAGGCGCGCCAGGTAGGTCGGGTAGCGGTGGAAGACGCAGTTGACGACCGAGCCGAGCATGACGTTCTCGGTGACGCTGGCCAGCCCGGAGAGCCAGACCCAGGGGTCGGGCGCCTGGCCGGGGTGGTCGTAGATGAACAGCCCGTCGAAGCCGAGCTGGTCGACCAGCTTGCCGCTCTCGATCAGGGCGTCGTAGGGGTTGGCCTTGATATCGCGGTCCATCGCGTTGCGCCGGCCATCCTCGGCGCAGAGCTGGATGCCGAAGCGCACCCCCTCGTCTGCCTTCGCCACCCACGGGTGTCTCGCCATCGTCCCTCTCCCTTTCGCTCAATCCCAGCGTCAAAAGGTATCGCTCGCAGGGGCGTGATGCATCACGCCCCAACATGGCGCCTGCCCCCTGCTTCTTGGATCAACTCTCCGATTAGCCCACATGCGGCGCAACCTCGCTCGCCAGCAACTCGATCGTTTCGCGGTCGCTGTTGTCGATCGACTGGATGACGAAGTACTGGATGCCGGCTTCGGCCCGCGCCGCGTAGTAGGCGGCGATCTCCTGGGGCGTGCCGATCAGCAGGAAGCCGGGGCGGTCCGGCACACCCTCGGGGAACATGTGCGCCAGCTTGCGGTCGAGCGCGGCCTGGTCCGGCCCCATGATTAGCCAGCCGGTGAAGTAGGTCTTGAGGATCTCGTCGGGGTCGCGGCCCAGGTCCTCGCAGTGTCGCCGGAGGATGTCGAGCTTGCGGCGCACGTCGTCCGGCGTGTCGGCGTGGCCGGTGACGTCGCCAGGACCGAAATTGCAGGCGTCGGCCAGCTCGGCGACCTGGCGCAGTGTGCGCCGCTCCCCACCGCCAGCGATCATCAGCGGCACCCGCTCCTGATACGGCCCGGGCCGCACCCGCATCGAGTCCACCGCGAAGTGCTCGCCCTGGAAGCTGAAGTGCTCGTCGCCCCAGACACCGCGGATGATCGTGATGGCTTCGTCCAGCGCATCGATGCGCTGACCGGCGGACAGGAAGGGCGCCGAGAGCGCGCGGAACTCGGCCTCGTCCCAGCCGACGCCCAGCCCCAGCATCAGCCGACCCCGGCTGAGCTGATCGAGGTCGGCGGCGATCCGCGCCAGGTAGGCGGGGTTGCGGTAGAAGACGCAGTTGACGACCGAGCCGAGCATCACCCGCTCGGTGTGCTGGGAGACCGCGGCCAGCACCGTCCAGGGGTCGGAGACCCGCGCCGGGTGGTCGCCCATGAAGAAGGCGTCGAAGCCCAGCCGCTCGACCAGCCCGGCGAAGTCGATCAGTTCCCGAAGCGGGTCGTCGCTGCCGCGCCGTGGGAAGGTCTGAATCCCGAACCGGACGCCCTCATCCGCTTTCGCCACCCAGGGATGCCGTGCCATCCGCCTGCCTCTCGCTACCCACTCGCCGGACCGGGGCATTCTAGCGCGGGGATCGGGGGAAGGATTGTAGGTTGTAGTTCGTAGGAGGAAGCTCCCTCCCCCCGACCGCAGCCCAGAGGGCACCCCGCTCGCACCCGCAAGCGGGTACCCGGAGGGAGGGGTGCCGTGGTGATGGGCTGGGGCTTGCGGTGTAGGGATTCGGTATCGAGACTGACCCTCGCCCCCGCCCCTCTCCCTCCGCGCAGCGAGTGGGCGGGGTGTCCCCTGGCCGCGGGTTAGGGGGTAAGGGTCTTCTGTCTTTCCCTATTCCCTCTTCCCTGTTACCTGTTCCCTACCCGTGCTCAGGCGCTGGCGCCCATCTGGGCGATGCCGGGGAGATACTTCTCGCGGAAGTCCTCGAAGTGGTAGAGGACGTGGCCGGCAAGGATGTAGACGAGCGCGCGGACGGTGAACGGATTGCCGCTGGCGATGCCCTGTTGCCGGGTCTGCTCCGGGGTCAGGTACTGGAAGGCAATCACGTTGGCGCGGCGCAGCAGCTCCAGCTCGTCGAGCAAGTCGCTGAGCGTGTAGCGCTCGAAGCGCCCCTCGCGGACATAGTCATCCGGGTCCATGCCGGGCAATTCGGCCGACTGGTCGCGCGCGAAGGTGAAGGCGCGATAGGAGAAAAGCCGTTCCGCATCGACCAGATGCCCGAGGACCTCCTTGATCGTCCACTCGCCAGGGGCGAAGGAGAACTCCGCCTGACTGTCGGACAAGTCCCCGAGCATCTGGCGCAGCTCGTCGGGCTGGCCGGCCAGGATCTCCAACACGTCGCCGTCCGGCACGCGGTCGACGTAGCCATGGTAGTACTCGGAACACTCGCCGCGCTCCGGACGTTCGATCACTACCGTCACGGTTCCTCCCTCTCGTTGCCGGCTATTCCACTTGCCAATAGCGTATCGCTGTATCGCTACCCCGGCCTACGTCCGCGGCATTAACGCCGGATGTGCCCCGGCATTTGACCAATTTCAGCTTGCCGCGCGGCGGTACCTGGCGCATACTTAGGGATGTTGCGTCGCAAGCGGGCGCGTCTACGCGCTCGCCCGGCGCGGCGAGCGTCGCCGGTGAGATCACTCCCGGCATAGGGCCTTATCAGGAGGTTCGTCTTTCTTGGACGGTAGTCAATCCAGCATATCTGACTCCGCTGGTAGACGCCGGACGTCGGGGGACGTGAGAATGGCGCGCCTCTTGAAGCGAGGCCGCTAACCACTTCACTCCCGTCTCCTCACGCCCGTGAGGCATCTACCGCGGAGCGCAGGTTCCGCTTGAGGGATGGAACGGGAGTTTGTCATGCGCAGATTTCTCAACCGCCGCGGTGAGCAGACGCCGCAGCAGGAGGAGGTCGTCCGCCGCCAGGTCATCTCGCTGGCCGAGCCCAACGACCAGCCGCTCGCCAGCGACGAGCGCCTGCGGGACGAAATCCGCAACTTGATGAAGGATCAGCAGCCGGGCCGCTATCGCGTGCGGGTGCGCCGAAGGCTGGTGCGCCTCTAACGCTTATGACTGTCCGCGAAGCTGACTTACGACGAGGCATCGAGGAGCTGGGCCTGGCCGGCCTGCCCGTCTGCGTTCACTCCTCGATGCGCTCGTTCGGTCACGTCGAGGGCGGAGCCGACGCCGTCATCGACGCATTCCTCGCGACCGGCTGTACGCTGGTCGTGCCGACCTTCCGCTACGCCAACGAGATCGAGCCGCCGGAGGACGCCCCGGTGTACGAGCGCAACGGCTGGAGCGAAGCGCGGCGAGCCCGGTTGGTCAGCGCTACCCCCGAACACTACGCTCCGAACTCGAATACGCTAACCGAATCCGAAATGGGCGCGATCCCGGCTGCCGTGCTGATCCGCCCGGAGCGGGCCCGCGGCCTGCACCCGATCGACTCCTTCAGCGCCGTCGGGCCGCTGGCCGGGGAGATCATCGCGACCCAGACCCCGATGAACGTCTACGGCCCGCTGCGGGCCATCGGCGCGCGCGGCGGTCATGTGGTGCTGATGGGCGTGGGCCTCAACCGCATGACGCTGCTCCACGCCGCCGAGCAGGACTCTGGGCGCGAGCTGTTCCACCGCTGGGCGCTCGACCGGGAGGGCCAGCCGGTCGAAGCCCTGATCGGCGGCTGCTCCGAGGGTTTTCATCGTCTGGAGCCAGCCATCGGCCACCTGGCCCGCGAAACCCAGGTCGGCCAGAGTCGCTGGCGCGCCTTCCCGGTGAACGCGACGCTGGCCGCGGCCGCTGACGCGATCCGCACCAACCCGCAGATCACTCACTGCGGCGACCCCGAGTGCGGCACCTGCCCGGACGCCGTGCTTGGTGGCCCCATCGCCCGCGGCTAATCCCGCCGCTCTCGACTGTCCACATCGTGATACTTCTGCAACATACGTGACGCCCGCGCTGGCACGGCTGTAACACCGCTTCATCGATGCTGACCGTGTGCCGCGCCTCGACGAATCGTGCGGCCACGGATCCAATATCGGAGAGGGGGCACGCCATGCGCGTACTCGTCGCCTACGCCAGCAAGCACGGCGCCACCCGCGAAATCGCAGAGCACCTCGCCGCAACCCTGCGCTCCGCCGGGCACGCAGCGGACGCGCGCCCGGTGAAGGACGTGCGCGACCCGGAACGCTACGACGCCTTCGTGGTCGGCAGCGCCATCTTCTATGGCTCATGGATGAAGGAAGCAACGAACTTCGCGCGGCGCCACGCCAATCTGCTCGCGGAGCGGCCGACCTGGCTCTTCAGCATCGGCCCGCTGGGCAGGGAACTGCTCGACGACGAAGGCCGCGATTTGCGGGAAGCCGCGAAGCCGAAGCAGATCGACGAGCTGATCGAGCTACTCGCGCCACGCGGCCATCGCGTCTTCTTCGGGGCGCTGCGCCGCGACACCTTCAGCTTCTGCGAGCGGCTGATCGCCGCGCTGCCTGCCGGCAAGGAACTGTTCCCGGAGGGCGACTTCCGCGACTGGGAGGATATCGAACACTGGGCGAGGAGAATCGCCGCGGCACTGACGCCGACGATGGCGTGAGACGCTGGCGCCCCTAGAACCCGCGCACCCGGGCGAGTCGAAGGCGCACCGGCGCCGAGTAGGTCGCGGCAAACGTGTCCGGCGTCATGTCGATGCTCGCGATACCGCCGCGGTACTTCTCGATGAAAGCCGCGTTGGTATTGGCCGGCTCGACATTTGGATCGTGGCGGGCTTCGGCCTCGAAGTAGATCACGTCGTTGCCGTACTCGTCGGAGTTGAAGTTCAGCGCCACCCTGGGATTCCTGGCGATGTTGCGCAGCTTCGGGGTGTTGGGCCGGCTGTACATCAGCAGCTCAGAGCCGCCGTCCCAGAGGAACCAAACCGGCACCGGGACGGGCTGGCCGTCACGTCGCACGGTGGTCAGCCAGATGATGCGCTCCTCGCGCAGCCGCCGCTCGACGCGTTGTCCAAACTCGGTCGACGTATCAATCTGCACCATGCCACTCCTTAACTTGTAGAGGTGTTCATCCGCTATCCATCCCTAGCTAACCCGCGCGCGGCCGGATTTATTCACACTCCGGCCGGGAATGGCAGCGTGGTACAGTCCGCCCCGGCCGGCCCGAGGCGGTTGAACTGGTGAGAGAGGGAAGCGGGGAACGTGCCATCCGTCGAAGCGCAACGAACCATCGACGCCAGCCCGGAAGCAATCTGGCGCGTCGTGCTCGGCTTCGAGAGCTGGCCGGAGTGGTCGCCGCTCTTCCAGCTCGTGCGCCCGGAGGATCCGACGCTGGGGCTCAACGGCGAGTGGACGCTCAACGGCCTGATCGGCCGTATCCCCTACACCGGCCTGTTTCGCCAGACGACGCACGAACCCATGAGGGTCTTCGCCTTCGCCTCGATCCGCGTCTCGGCGCCCTACGACTTCATCGGCCACACCGTGCGACTGGAGCGCGCTCCGACCCCGGTGCTCACCTGGCGCATCGACTACGCCATGTCCGGCGGCCCCGGCGGCTGGCTCCTCGACCGCCTCCTGGTCCGCCCCGGCGCCGCCGCCATCGCCGAGCGCCAGCAGGACGCCCTCTGCGCTATCCTGGCAAGTACATAGGAATACGCAGAATGGAGTTAGACGCGAGTCATGCCTACAGACCTTGACCAAGTGCCGGCCTACTCAGAGTTTCAGAAAGAACGCATTTATGTTCGCCGTGAGATTCACGAGAAATTTGGCGGTCAAACCCAGGGCGGCATCAGCACGCCAAAGAGCGTCCCGGTCATCTTCATCTTCACTGGTGCGGCCGGCAAAGAACACGGCTACGGCTATGACGGATGGATCGATGAGAGGACATTCCTTTACACGGGGGAAGGTCAACCCGATAGCGGCCACCAACGCTTCGTGCGCGGAAACAAGGCCCTTCGCGACCACCGCGAAAATAATAAGCGCGTCTATCTCTTCGAGAACCTGCCCAAGCGTGGGGAGACGGCAGGCAAAGTGCGCTTCAAGGGCGAGTTGGAGCTCATCGATTACGAAGTCCGAGAACAGGATTCCACCGGGACTCCGCGTCGCGTAATCGTTTTCCGCTTTCGACGCGTCGACTGATCCAGGTCCGCTGATTGTCACTGGAAATCTCACAGCAACAACACGTATTCCGAGCTAGTCGAGGGATCTAGCCGACCGCCGGAGAGATCGGGAGAGATCCAAGCCTAATCCGAACTCTGTATTTGTCGGCTAGATCCCTCGACTAGCTCGGAATACGCACTTCGTGCAGTTTGATATGCATCAGCAGTGTGTGCGTTCCCTCGATCTACACCAAATTGCATTGGGATGAGCCGCCGGTCTATCCCCGTAGGGGAGGAGGGCAGGGCCGTCTGGGCAGGAGATGAGGGCGGAGCGCGTTAGCCGCGGGGCCAGGGTTCGATGAGGCCGTGCTGGACGGCGCGGGCGGCGGCTTCGGTGCGGGTGGTGGCGCCGAGCTTGGTGAGGATGTTACTGACGTGGAAGTCGACCGTCGAGGCGCTGATGAAGAGCTGCTCGCCGATGGCGCGGTTGCTCAGCCCCTGGGCCACCAGCGAGAGCACCTCACGCTCGCGGGCGGTCAGCTCGACGGCCGCAGCGGGCGGCTGGGTCGCCTGGCGGATCAGGGCCTGGGTGGCTTCCGGCGCGAGGGTCGGGCGGCCGGCGTGGGCGGCGCGGATGGCCGCGGCCAGTTCGCCAGCGTCGACGTTCTTCAGCAGGTAGCTGAGCGCGCCGGCCTGGAGCGCCCGGGACACCAGATCTTCGCCGGGGAAGCTGGTCAGCGCGATGACCCGGATCTCCGGGCAGCGGGCGCGGATCTGCTCGATGGCCGCCGGACCGTCGAGGTCGGGCATCATCAGGTCCATCAGCACGACGTCGGGGCGCAGCT
>DATGQR010000017.1:0-6777 GCA_035304105.1 Thermomicrobiales bacterium
GACCGAAGCCGAGGACGTCGCCCAGGATACCTTCATCCGGGCGATCAACTCGATCGACCGGCTCGAGAGCGGCCACAAGTTCAAGAGCTGGCTGTTCACGATCGCGCGCAATACCGCGCTCAACCGCATCGAGCGTGAGAAGCGTAACCGCCCGCTAGTTTTCGCCGACGACGACGGCGAGGACGTTGAGTTGGATCTGATCGATGCCGACCGCTTCGGCTCGCCGCACGAGGCGGCCCAGGCGCAGGCGACGGCCGCGCTGGTCTGGGAAGCCGCGGCCGGGCTCAGCCCCAAGCAGTACTCGCTGCTGGACATGCACCTGCGGCAGGGGCTCGATGCCGCCGAGATCGCAGACGTGCTCGGCGTCACCGCCAACAACGGTTACGTCATGCTCAACCGGCTGCGGAATGCGGTCGAGGAATCTATCGGAGCGTACATCATGATGAGGGAGGGACGCCGGCGCTGCGGCGATCTGGACGCCGCGCTGCGCGATGCCGGGATCGCGAGCATCTCGCCCGGCGCGCGGCGGCTGGTGCGCCGGCACGTCGAGTCTTGCGAGGTGTGTCAGCGCACCCAGTCCGAGATGGTTTCGCCGACGGCGATCCTGGGAGCCTTCGTTCCGATCCAGGCCGCACCGGACGTCAAGGCAGCGATCCTCTCCAACGTCATGCAAGAGTGGGGTGGCGCCCAGGTCGACGCGCCCGCGCAGGCCGCTCAGCCGACCGCGCGCATCCCGCAACCGGCGGTCGGGGAAGCCGTCCATCAGGCCGCCTGGTACGCCAGTCGCACCTTCGTCGCCAGCGTGGCGCTGGCCGCGCTGGGCGTCACGCTGATCCTGGTGGCGGTGATCAACCCCTTCGACGCGCCGGAGGCCGCCTCCAGCACGTCGGGCGCTACGGTCGTGTTCCAAACGGAAGCGGGCGAGCCGGTTCCCGGCGTCGATCTGGTCATCGAGTATCTGCCGCCCGGCGCGAGCGCGCCGACACTGATCCCGGCGACGACCGACGCCCAGGGCCGGGTGGATCTCAGCGACACCGGCCCGGGCACCTACGTCTTACGAATCGAGCGCCTGCCGGAGCAGTTCGCCGCCGCCGATCTGGGCCAGGTCTCCGCATTCACCGTCGACCCCGGTGAGCAGTTGGACATCACCGGCACCTTCCGAACGCGCGCTCCCTAGTCAGGTCTGACTGCGCGCCTCGACGCTACCCCGCAGAGGCGATAGTGATAGCGTTGGGGTGGTCTCAGGCGCGCGCGAGCCCGTAGGCGAGCGTCGCCAGGGCGATGGCGATCAAGACGCCGCCGCCGATCGTCAGTGCTGTCCCGGCCGACGCCTCGCCCTCTTCGCCGAGCGCCAGGTGCAGGAAGAAGCCGCCGGATTGCGCCAGGACGCCCAGCGCCAGCGCGCCGCCGGTCAGCCACTGCGTCTGCTCTGAGAATCCCGTGTGGTCCAGGTAGACGAAGTAGACGAGCGAGAGGATCAGCAGCACGCCGGCGTGCGCGTGACCGGCGCGGAAGAACTGCTCCTTGAAGTCCGACAGATCGCTATCCGAGGTCAGCAAGCGCAGCAGCGATGCGCCTCCGATCTCGACGGTGAGCAGTGAGATGAGGATCAGGACGGGGAAGAACTTCATCGGCGTCATCGTTGGCTCCTCTCGCCAAGCCGCGTTGTAGGTGACATTCCGAACATCGATCAGTATATTGAACACTGTTCAGATTAGTGGTACTCTAATGGCTATGGGCGGCGACGTCAAGCGTCTGTCGTCTTTAATTTGCCGGCGCGCGTCGAAAGATGAAGCTGCCGGGCAGAGAACGGAAGGGGATTGGCTTGAGCCTCAACGAGGGGCAGGAGCTCACCGGGGCCAGGCGCTGGCGAGCGCGCCATCGCGACGAGGTGCGCGCTGCGATCCTCGACGCCGCCCGCGAGCTGGTCAATCGGCACGGCGCCTCGGGACTCACGATGCGCGCCGTCGCCGAGGCGGTCGGCTACTCGCCGGGCGCGCTCTATGAGTACTTCCGATCCAAGGGTGAGCTGCTCGAAACGCTCTACTTCCAGGGCTCGGAGGGCCTCAACGCGCGCACCGCGCAAGTGCTGGCCGACGCCGGTCCGGAGACGTCGTTGCTCAATCGCATGCGTTTGGCAGCACACGCCTATCGCGACTACGCACTCGAGCACCCCGATCTCTATCGGCTAATCTTCAGCATCGCGAACACCACTGGGAGCGAGCTACCGGACTTCGAGGACAGCAGCTTTGGCGCATTGCTCGGCCTGCTGCGCGAAGCAGCCGAGCGCGGCGAGGTCCAGGTCGATGATCCGCTGTACACCGCCACCGGGCTGTGGGCCTTCGTGCACGGCTTCGTGATGCTCGAGCTGACCGGCCGCCTCCCGAGCCAGCCGGAGGGGATCGCAAACGAGCTCTTCGACGCCGGCCTGAAGGTGATCGCCTTCGGGTTGCTGCCTCGTGATGACCATCGCAGTGCAACGGGAGGAACATCGGTATGACCAGCACAGCCAGGCGCCCCGCTTCGACGCGTGCATCCGAGAGCCCGCCGATCATCCGCGTCAGCGGCCTGGTGAAGCGTTACGGCAGCTTCACGGCGGTCGACAACGTCGATCTCGAGGTTCGCGAGGATGAGATCTTCGGCATCCTGGGCCCGAACGGCGCTGGCAAGACGACGACCCTGGAGATGATTGAGGGCCTGCGCGAGCCGGACGCTGGCACGATCGAGGTGGCCGGAATCGATGCCATTCAGCAGCCCAACCTCGTCAAGCGCATCATCGGCGTCCAGCTGCAGACCACCTCGCTCTTCGACTACCTGACCGTGCGTGAGCTGATCGCCCTGTTCGCCGCGCTCTACGACGGCGATACCAGCCAGGAGCGCATCGACGAACTGATCGCGCTGGTGTCGCTGGACGAGAAGCAGGACGCGCGCGCCAACCAGCTCTCCGGCGGCCAGCAGCAGCGGCTCTCGATCGCCCTGGCGCTGGTGAATGACCCGCGCATCGTCTTCCTAGACGAGCCGACGACCGGCCTCGACCCGCAGGCTCGCCGTAATCTCTGGGACGTCATCAGCAACCTGCGTGCCACCGGCAAGACGATCGTCCTGACGACCCACTATATGGAAGAGGCGCAGACGCTCTGCGATCGCGTCGCGATCATGGACAGCGGCCGGATCATCGCCTGCGATACCCCACTCAAGCTGATCCAGTCGCTCGACCAGGACGCCACGATCCGCGCCCGGGTCGACCGCGACCTCGACCTGTCGGCGATCCGCGAGCTGCCGGGCGTGTTGAGCGCCGAGGTGATCGAGGAGCAGCTCGCCGTGCGCTCGCGCGACGTCCAGGCGACGCTGACCGGGCTGCTGGCGATCGCGAGCGAATTTGACATTCGGCTGGACAACCTGGCGACCGAGAGCGCCAACCTCGAAGACGTCTTCCTGAGCCTGACTGGACGGAGCCTGCGCGAATGAAGCCACTGCTGCACATGATCCTGGCGAATTACCGCATGACCGTGCGTAATCGCATGGCGCTCTTCTGGAACATCGCCTTCCCGGTGATCTTCATCGTACTCTTCGGCTTCCTCTTCACGGCCGATTTCAACGTCGGCGTCGGCATCGTCGGGGCGGACACCAATGAGGTCAGCCGCAGCATTGCCGACCAGCTCGAAGCGCTCGATGCCTTCGACACGACGACCGGCGAGCGCGAGGATGAGCTGCAGGCGCTCGAAGACGGCGACCGCTCGATCGTCGTCGTCTTTGAGGAGGGCGCGGAGCCCGGCCAGGTGTCGGCCACGCTCTACTACGACAACTCCGACCCCCAGCAGAGCCAGATTGCGCTGAGCGCCGTCCAGCAATATCTCCAGCAGGTCAACCTGGCGGCGATGGAGGGGCCGCGCCCGGTCGAGTTCGTGGCCGAGCCGGTGGCATCAAGTGAGTTGCGCTATATCGACTTCCTGGTGCCCGGCATCGTGGCGATGTCGCTGATGAACTCGGGCTTGATCGGGCTGGCCTCGGCCTTCGTCAGCTACCGCGAGAAGGGCATCCTGCGGCGGATCAAGGCCACGCCGTTCCCGCTGTCGCAGTTCATCGTGGCCCGCATCGTCAGCCAGCTCACGATCGCCGTCGTGCAGGCGACCATCCTGATCGGGCTGGCCAAGCTGCTTTTCGACCTGCGGATCGACGGCAACCTGGCCAACGTGATGGTCATGGTGCTGCTCGGTGCGATGGCCTTCATCTCGCTGGGCTTCGTGATCTCATCGTTCGCCAAGAACCAGGAGGCTGCCGACGCGCTGGCCAACGCGGTCTCGTTCCCGATGCTCTTCCTGGCCGGCGTCTTCTTCCCGGTGGAGGCGGCCCCGGCGTGGCTACAGCCGATCACCCGGGCAATGCCGTTGCGCTACCTGGCCGACGGCATGCGTGACCTGATGGTGCGCGGCTCGACGCTGCCCGACGAGTGGTTCAACATCCTGGTCATGCTCCTCACCGCCGCCATCGGGCTGCTGCTCTCCATGCGGCTCTTCAAGTGGGAATCGTCAACGGCGTAGGGGCAGAGGTTGTGGGTCGTGGTTCGTAGTTTGCAGGAACATCCTCGCCCCCGGCCCAGAGGGCACCCCGCTCGCACCCGCAAGCGGGTACCCGGAGGGAGGGGGTAGGGGAGAGAGCCATAAACTCTCGCCCCAGCTGTCACAGCCCGATGGCCCCTCTCGTCAAAGGTCTGACGAGAGGAGGACGCAAATGAGAATACTTGTCGCCGGGGCTACCGGCGTGATCGGGAGGCACCTGGTGCCGCGGCTGGTGGCCAACGGGCATGAGGTGGTCGGGATGACCAGAAGTCCGGAGAAGCGCGGGCTGGTTGAGGAGATGGGCGCGAGGCCGGCGGTGGCCGACGCGCTGGATGCGGGCCAGGTCGGCCGGGTGGTCGCCGAGGCGCAGCCCGAGGTGATTGTCCACCAGCTGACGTCACTATCGATGCTCGACGTGCGCCGCTTCGAGCGCTCCCTGGCCCAGACCAACCGCCTGCGCACCGAGGCGACCGATCACCTGCTGGCGGCCGGGCGCGCGGTCGACGTCCAGCGCTTCGTCGCTCAAAGCTTCGCCGGCTGGCCGTTCGCGCCGGTCGGCGGGCCGGTCAAGAGTGAGGATGACCCGCTCGACCCAGAGCCGGTCCCCGCCATGCGTCCCGCGCTCGACGCCATCCGCTACCTGGAGGGTGCGGTGACCGGAGCGAGCTGGACCGAAGGTATCGTGCTGCGCTACGGCTTCCTGTATGGGTCCGGCACCTCGCTGGGGCCGGAGGGCGACAATACCCGGCAGATCCTGAAGCGCCAGTTCCCGATCATCGGCGACGGCGCCGGGGTGTGGTCCTTCGTCCACGTCGAAGACGCCGCCGCAGCCACGGTGGTGGCCATCGAGCGCGGCCGGCGCGGAATCTACAACATCGTCGACGACGACCCCGCCCCGGTGGCGGTCTGGCTGCCGGAGGTGTCGCGCCTGCTGGGCGGAAAGCCACCCAGGAGAGTGCCTCGCTGGCTGGGCCGCCTGCTGGCCGGTCCAGCCGCGATGCGGTTGATCACCGCCAGCCGCGGCGCCTCGAACCAGAAGGCCAAGCGAGAGCTCGGCTGGCAGCCCGGCTACCGGAGCTGGCGCGACGGATTCGGGAGCTACGCGGCATGACGAGCGCGGGAGCGGACTGGCTGGAAGATCTGCGCGGGCTGGCCTTCGGCGTGGCCTACCGGATGCTCGGCAGCGTCGCCGATGCCGAAGACATCGCCCAGGAAACAGTGCTGCGCGTCCACAACGTGGTGGACGGGGGCGAGCGGCTGGAATCGCCGCGCGCCTACGCCACGACCGTCGCGACACGCCTTTCGATCGACCTGCTGCGCTCGGCACGGGTGCAGCGGGAGCGCTACCACGGCGAGTGGCTCCCGGAACCGCTGGTCGCGGACCTGGAGAGCGACCCCGCCGGCAGCGTCGAAATGGCAGATTCGCTGTCGATGGCGTTCCTGGTGCTCCTCGAGACGCTCTCGCCGGAGCAGCGCGCGGCTTTCCTGCTCCAAGACGTCTTCGAGTACGGCTACGACGAGGTAGCCGCGATCGTCGGCACGTCGGAGGCCAACGCGCGGCAGCTGGCCGCCCGCGCCCGCCGTCACCTCCGCGAGCGGCGGCCGCGCTACGATGCGCCGCCGGAGCGCCGCGAGGAGCTGGCCAGCCGGTTCCTCGCGGCCGCCCTGGAGGGCGATGTCGACGGCCTGGAAGCGCTGCTGGCTGAGGACGTTGTCCTGCATGGCGACGGCGGCGGTAAGGTCCCGGCGCTGGCGCGCTCGCTCAGCGGCCGCGAGAAGGTGGCCCGTGTCCTCGTGCACTGGGCGACGCTGGGGCGGCAGACGCCCGGTGTCAGTGTGCGCCCGGTCGTCGTCAACGGCCAGCCCGGCTTCATGGCACTGGACGGGGAAGGACGCCTGGTCAATGTCATGGCGCTTGAGTTCTCCGGTGACCTGATCTCCGAGGTGCATTCCATCGTCAACCCCGACAAGCTTCAACACCTCGGCCCGGTCGGCGATATGCGGGCGTTGCTCGCAAGTTTCATGGGCGAACGCAGAGGCTAGACTCTTGGCAACGACACCGCCGAATCATTGCCGCGGCCCCGTCGCCCCGACCCGGCGATACCGGGAGTGAGGGCCGCGCTCGCGAGGAGGAGCAGCGCGATGTGGTGGCAGGACCTGCTCTGGGGCTTCTGGAACGGGCTGACCGCTTGGATCGTCCTCATCGCCCATATCTTCG
>DATGQR010000018.1:0-3125 GCA_035304105.1 Thermomicrobiales bacterium
GAGCGGCGCCAACGTGGTGCCGTCAGCGCAATGCGTGCAGTAGTAGCCGGTGACGCGGTCGCCGCGGATCACGAACTGATAGACGTGCGGCGCGCCCCCGTCGGTTCGCCAGCCGCCGCGATACCAGTCGGCATCTTCCGCCGATGCCGCCACAGGAAGCGAAACCTGTGCCGCCGCCGCAATGGTAAGGAAAATCCGCAAGCCCATTCGATCCTCCCCACCCGTTTTGCCGGGGGAGTGTATGGCAGCGGCGGCTAGCGCGCCAGCGGGCCCGTGGCGAAGCTCTCGCGGGTGATCTCGTAGACGACATGCGGCACCGGGCGGCCGACCCGCTCCTCGACGAAGGTCTCGCCGGTCAGCTGTCCACCGATCCGCGCCATGGCCTTGCGCGAGATCGTGTTCTCGGCGCCCACACGGAACACCACGCGATCGACGAAGCGGAACGCGTGCTCGAGCATCAGCCGCTTGAACTCGACGTTGTAGCCTTGGCCCCAACAGGCGCGCGAGAGGAAGCTCCAACCGATCTCCAGCGCACCTTCTTCCGCGAGACGGTCGCTGTACTGGAAGCGCGATGAGCCGATCACCTTTCCGCTCGCCTTATCGACGATCGCCAGTGCGCCGCCCCGGGAGAGCGCATCGTCGAAAAAGGCGCGGAACACCTGCTCTTGCCAGCGGTCATGCGATGGATGCACCGCCCACAGCTCAGGGTCGGACGCGACGGCATAAAGCGCATCCCAGTCGCTTTCCCGCAGCGGCCTCAGCAACAGCCGCTCCCCTTCGAGGACCGGCTGGCGGTCCATGGTTAAGCCGTGACGCCTTCGGTCACGTCCGCCAGCGCGGCAACGAACTTGGGCAGGCTGCCCAGCGTCAGGCCGGCGATGTTGATGCGGCCCGAGCCCGCCATATAGATGCCATGGTCGCTCCGCAGACGCTCGATCTGCTCCTTCGATAGCGGCAGCATGGCGAACATGCCCCGCCCACGCGCCACCGGCAGGAGGTCGAGCGACCCGGCCTTGCCGGCCTCGCCGAGCGCCGCACGCACCTGTCCGATGCGAACGCGCATCTGCTCGAGCTCGTCGAGCCATTGCGCGGTCGTCGCTTCGTTCTCCAGCACGAGCCGAACCGCTGCCGCGCCGTGATCAGGCGGCATCGACCAGGCCGCGCGCGCCAGCGCATGCCCGTTCGACAGCACGCGGCCGAGCTGCTCGGCATCCTGCGCATAGACGTAGAGCGCGCCCACGCGGTCGCGGTAGAGGCCGAAGTTCTTGTCACACGAATAGGCGACGAGCGCTTCGGGCACCGCTGAGATCACCTTGCGCGTACCGTAGGCGTCGTCGTCAAGACCATCGCCCAGACCCTGATAGGCGAGGTCGATAATCGGCAGCACCGGTTTGTCCGCCAGCAACGCCGCGACCTCGTCCCACTGCGCCGGAGTGTAGTCGATCCCCGTTGGGTTGTGGCAGCAGCCGTGCAGCATGACCGCGTCGCCGTCGCTCGCCCCGTAGAGCGCTGCCTTGAGCGCGTCGAGATCGGCCAGGCCGTCGGCCGTCGCGTGCGTGAACGGAACCAGTTCCAGGCCAAGGTCGGCGACGATCTGCGCATGGTTGGGCCAGCTCGGCGTGCCCATCAGCACGCGCGTCACGCCAGCCTTTCTGGCCAGCGCCAGCGCCAGGCGCACCGCGCCGGTGCCGCCAGGCGTCTGCATACCTTCGATGCGCCCACCGCGCGTCGGATCGTCGCCGAACACGTAGGGCATCAGCGCATGGACGAAGCCCATGTCGCCTTCCGGTCCGAGGTAGGATTTCGAATCCTGCTCGTTGACCAGCTTCTGCTCGGCTGCCTTGATCGCACCGAACACCGGAGTCTCGCCCTGGCCGGTGCGATAGACGCCCACGCCGAGGTCTATCTTGTCGGGGCGCGTATCGGCGTCGTAGAGCTTGATCAGCGCGAGGAGCGCGTCGGGCGGCTGTTGGTTGAGTCTTTCGAGCATGGCGCCAGCTTCATGCCTATCGACCGGCAGGGCTGCAAGACTCGAATTCGTCCGCGGGAGAAAGCTTCGCTTGGGGGGCCGTTAGAACGGCAGCCAGCGCTGCTTTTCCGAGAACTTCATGTAACCCGCGTTGACGCCGAGGCGCAGGCCCGCGCCTACCCGGATCGGAATCAGCACAACGTCGCCCTTGCGCAGGTAGCTCGCGTTGAAGCCGCCCACGAGATAGGCCGTGCCCTCGCCCGCTGGGTAGCGTTCGTAGAGCTCCTGGGTGTCGTAGAGATTGTAGACGAGCACGAACGTGCTGCCCGCGTTGGCTCCGACATCGAAGCCGACCGACGGACCGGTCCAGTAGACCGGGCGCTGGCCTTCGACCTTGTGGTAAAGCGTTCCGGAACCATAGCGGGCGCCGAGGATGAACGCGCCGCCCGCTTCGCGGCCGACGATGTAGGCGTTGGGCTCGCCCTGCTTGGCCAGGACGTCCTCGATCAGGCCTGCCAGGCCTTCCGCGCCTTTCCCGAACACACCTTCAGCCGCGCCGATCAGGTCGTCTTCTTTCCAGGTCTCGCCTTGCGTAGACGTGGCCGCGGGGACGGCCGTCGTCTGCGCTGCGCCGGCCGCTGGGTCCGGAGTAGGCACGGCCGGATAAATGTATGGCTCCGGCGTGGAGGGCGCCGCGGGAGCCGGATCGGTCGGTATGCCGTCGTAAACGACCGGTGCGGACGACTGCGGCTGCGCCAGGTCGCCGTCGATCGCGCTGTCGGGATCGATCGTCTGCATGCCCTGCGCACCGAGCGGGGCCGCAGCACAGGCGGCGGCAAGCGTGAGGACCGCGCTCAGGGCGCGGCGACGGAAGCGGGCGGCAAGTGACAACATCATTTCGTGGGTCCCCTCCAGTCGGACCTGTCCATCACAAGAAGAATCCCCCGCGCCTGAAGCAGCAATGAATGCGCGGCGAGGCGAGTCCCATTTGCGCCGAGTCGAGTCGGAAAAAGGGCGTCGTCCGGGCCTTGCCGCCGCCCGGACCCCTCGTTATAGCGCGCCGGCGCTGAACGCCGCCAGCCGGAGACGTGGGTGAGTGGCTGAAACCAGCGGTTTGCTAAACCGCCATACTGGTAAATCCGGTATCGAGGGTTCG
>DATGQR010000019.1:0-2488 GCA_035304105.1 Thermomicrobiales bacterium
CGAGACCCACGCGGAACTGCATCGTGGCTCAACGTACACCTTGGAGGATGCGCGCGGCCTTCTGCTCCCGCAGTTGCACGCGGCGCTCCGGGCAACCTTCGCGGGCGCGCACCCCGCCGGTCTCATCCGCTACGACCGGCCCTATTCGGAGCGGCTGCTCGAGTACGCCGCGCAAAATCTATCCGAGTACCTAGCGCTCACGCCGGACGCTACGGTCGAGCGCCTGCGCGAGCGCTGGCATTACGTGGCGTCGGTGCACGGCCGGGACGAGTTCTACGACGACGAGCTGCGCGCGCCGATTCACGGCGATTTCGCCGTTCACAACGTCTTCGTGCACCGACGCGACGTGAGCCGGCTGAAGGTGCTGGACTGGGAATGGGCGGGCATCGGCCTGCCGCACGCCGATCTCGCCGCCCTGATCAAATATGTGCGCCAAGAGGATCGGCCGGCGCTTCTGCAAGCGTTCATGGGACAGCATCCTGACCTGGACCCCGAGCGGCATCGGCGCCTGCTGGCCTGGTGCCAGCTCGAGCGCTGGCTGTTCAACGCCGCCTTCCTGGCGAGGCAGCAGCTGCTGTCGGAACGCCGCGTGCCCCGGCTGACGAACAAGATCAGCACTTCAGCCGGCGCCGCGCTGGCCGCGGCCGAGCGACTGGGGCGGCGAACCGCCGCGAATGTCTAGTCCGCCGGGCGGGAGGAGTCTTCAGGACGCCGTCCACTCTGTCGAATGCCGTACAGACCGGGCATGCTTCTGGTCGTGAATTCTCGCCAGGATCGCCATTTCGCGAAGATTGCGCTTCCGAAAATCATCAAACGGCCAGCCGAGCTGGCCGACCGCTCGGTGTAGCAGTTGCAGGTCATGGCGGCGCAGCAGCAGGCGCTCAGGTTCCGCTTGATCGGGCCGCTTGGCTTCGGCGACGCCGAGGTCGTCCCGTGGAGCCTCGTGGTCGGCTTCGCCGCCCTGATCGCCGCCCTCCTCGCGGCCCGCATGGGGCAAATCGTCGAGCTCGCGTTTCCGGCCTTGGCCCTGCTCGTCGGGGCCACGCTCTACTTCCGGCATCCGACGCTGTACCTCGGGTTCACCTGGTGGCTGTGGTTCCTTGCGCCCGAGGTCCGGCGCCTCGTCGACTACCAGATCGGCTGGAACGAGATCAGCCCCGTCATGATCGCACCCTATCTCGTGAGCGGCGTGGCGGCGCTCACGCTGGTCCGTCGCCTGCCGCAACTGCTGCAGCCGCGGCTTTTCCCCTTCGCGCTCATCCTGATGGCGCTCAACTACGCCTATGTGGTCGGCCTCGTTCGCGCCGGGCCGCTTGCCGCCACCTACGGCCTGCTCACCTGGCTGGTGCCCGCCCTCCTCGGCTTCCACGTGGCCGCGCACTGGCAACGGTATCCCTCTTACCGGGACGCCCTCCAGCGCGTCTTCCTCTGGGGCGTGCTCGCCATGGGCATCTACGGCATCGTGCAGTTCCTCGCGCTGCCCGCCTGGGACGCCTACTGGATGCGGGTCAGCGACATGAGCTCGATCGGCGGTCCCCAGCCTTTCCGGGTGCGCATCTGGAGCACGATGAACTCGCCCCAGCCGTTCGCGCTCGCGATGATGGCCGGGCTGCTGTTCGCGTTCGCGGCCAAGGGCTGGTTCCGCTTTGTCGCCGCGGGACCGGGCTACGTCAGTCTGCTGCTGAGCCTGGTTCGGACTGCGTGGCTGGGTTGGGCGATCGGCCTCGTCGTTCTGTTCGCTCGGGCCCGGGGCGTGCACAAAGCGAGGCTGCTCGCGGTCGGCCTGGGCGTCGGCCTGCTCAGCTTGCCGTTGCTGCTGCTCGACCCCGTGGCGGACCGGGTCACGGCTCGATTCGAGACCATGCAGGATCTCGGGGAGGACGAGAGCTTACGGGCGCGCCTCGCGCTCTACCGCGAGTTCTTCCTCGCTTCCGCGGGCAACGTGGTCGGCCAGGGCATCGGCTCGGCCAACCTCGCGACCAAGCTCGCCGAGGACGGCGATCTGGCCGAGTACCGCACCATCGACAGCGGCGTCCTGGAAGCGATGTTCGTGCTCGGCTGGCCTGGAACGCTGCTCTATCTGGGCGGCCTGGGCGGGCTTCTCGGCGGGGCCTTCGGCGGCCGCGCCGAACGCGACGATGTCACGGTGGCGGCCGCCGGCGCGGTTGTCGTTGCGATCCTCGCGATGGCCGTTTCCCACAACACGTTGATCGGGGTCGGAGGCTCGGTCCTCTGGACCTTTCTCGGTCTGATGCTGGCGGCACAGAGGTGTGAGCGGCAATCACGGGCGGCGCCCGTCCCGGCTCCCGACGAGCGGCGGCCGCCGGACGATCCGCCGCGGTATCAGGAGGGGACACCTACTCATGCCCCTGCCTGACTTCTTCGTCATCGGCACGTTCAAGTCGGGGACGACCGCGCTCAGCTACCTGTTGCGCCAGCACCGCGGGATCTTCCTGCATCCCGTGGTCAAGGAGACGAATTTCTTCGC
>DATGQR010000020.1:0-5323 GCA_035304105.1 Thermomicrobiales bacterium
CCCCGTTGCTTCGGTTGACGATCGATCAGGCTAGAAGGACGAACCGGTCCAGGTCGTCGCGTTGTAGCTCTCACAGGTGCCGAGGCTGTTCGGCTCCCAGGCATGGTGGACGGTTGCGTCCCAGCTCCAGTAGCCGCAGGCGTCGGCACCGTCGCCGCCGAGGATCAGGTTGTTGGTTGGCCAGGCGACGTTGCCGTCGTGGTAGCTGTCGTAGAGATTGTCGTTGCCGGAGCCGCCGTAGAGTCGATCCGAACCCATCCCGCCGACGATCTCGTCATTCCCGAGGTCTCCGATCAACTCATCGTTGCCCGCGTTGCCGGCCAGCTTGTCGTTGCCCGCCTTGCCGTCGATGATGTCGTTGCCGCCATTGCCGAACATGCGGTCGTCGCCGGCGTCACCGTAAATAATGTCGTTGCCCTCGGCGCCGTAGGTTGTGTAGCCATAGTAGTCGCCCTGGATGAAGTCGTTGCCGCCGTCGCCGCGGATCTGGTCGTGGTCGCCCATGCCGAAGAGCTGGTCGTCCCCGTCGCCTCCGCAGATCAGGTCGTTGCCGCCCCAGCCGAAGATGACGTCATTCCCGCCGAGCCCCATGATGACGTCCCGGCCGTTCGTGCCGATCAGCGTGTCATTGCCGTTCGTGCCGACGATCGTCGGCTGATAACCGAAGCAATGCGTCGCTGCATCCGCTCCTTGCAGTATGAATCCGCTCGCCGCCACCGCGATGGCCAGAGCCGGTACGATCTGTAGCCAGCGCCGGATTCCACCCGGGCCTGTTCCTGGTCGCATGGTGCATACCCTTTCTGTGCGCGTGTCTGCGGACCACTCGTCGCGGCAACGCTGCCGTGTCTCGCAGCATGCAGCGCGCGACCCCAGCCTGCAGCCTCCCGGGATGCATCACGGCTGTCGTCCCTTGTACAGGTGAGCGCGCCTGGCGGCTGGCTTCGTGGGGGGCGGTCGTTCGGAAGGCTGCCTTCTGCCCTGTGCTGGGAACCTGCGCTTACTCGAAGCGCAGCTCGGAGGGGCGGACCGTGCGGCCGAGGAAAGGGAGGGAGAGCGCCGTCGCCAGCAGCGACGCCGCGATGCCGGCCGCGACGATGAGCGCCAGGTCGGCGAGCGGGAACCCGGCTTCGACCGTCTCTTCCGGAATGGAGACTGTCTCGGCTGCCGGGATGACCATGTAGATCAGGCAGCCCAGGCCGGTTGCCAGCAGCACGGCCGGCACCAGGGGCAACAGGCCCTGCAGGATGACCGCGCGCCGCAGCGTGCTCATCGGCGTGCCGAGCGCGATCAGCGCAGCCAGCGAGCGGCGTCGCTCCAGGATGCCCTCCGCCAGGGTGACGAGCAGCCCGGCGGTGGCGATCGTCACCGCGATCATCAGCCCGATATTCACGAGCTCGAATGCCCGCGCGTAGAACGCTGCGTCCGAGAGGCTGCGCCCGGAGAGCGTATCGGCCTTGAAGATGGCGATGGCGCTGGCCAGAAAGGTGCAGACCACCACCGACGACATCGCCCAGCTCTGGCCATACGGGTCGGCTTCGAGGCGGCGCCCGGCGATGAGGAACGCGGCACTCCCGGTGAGCCGGGCGGTGGCCGCGCCAATCCCCGATGCCAGCCAGGCCGAGGCCGAGAGCAGCCCGAGGCAGGTTGACGCGAAGCCCAGCACCAGAAGCGGCTGCCAGAAGGCTCCGACGTTGAACGCGCTCATCCGGTTCGCGATGATGATCGCGAGAGGACCGGAAACGAGCAGCACCCCCGGCCAGGCCGGCGGGCGAGCGTGGCGCGCGCGGCGAACGACGCCCAGCGGCCCGATGATCGTGTTGCGTAGCGCCAGCGCCCCGACGGCGCCCGTCAGCAGGGGCATCGCCAGGCAGAAGATCAGCGTGGCCGTCCAGGGAAACGGCTGGTCAACCGGCAGTGTCACCCGCTCAGGATCCTCGATCCGGGCCGCCAGGATCACCCGGGCCGCGAGCGTGATTCCCAGCCCGGCGAAAGCGCCGACGAGCGACGCCATGCTGGTTTCGAGCGCCCCGATTGCCCGCGCCTGGCCTGGTGTCGCCCCGACCAGGCGCAGAGCCGCCAGGCGGCGCTCCCGCGGGGCGGCGCAGACGCGCGTGCACATGCCGATGAAGATGAACGTCGGGACCAGCAGCAGCCAGCAGGCGGTCGCCACGCCGGGCCGCAGGCCGGGCTCCTTCAAGAGGTTGTTGGTGTAGCGATCGTCGTAGCCGTCGATCGCCAGCACCATGAACGCGGCCAGCGAGAAGACCGTGCCGATGGCCGCCCCGGCCGCGATCAGCAGCAACCGGTAACGATCCGAGTGTGACCCCGCCAGCGCGAGGCGCAGCATGATCGAGGCCTGGGCGATCATGGGCGCGCGCCCGTCGCGAGGACCGCGCCCGACGACCGGTCGTGCCCTGCCGTCGCGCCGTCACGGATGAAGATCTCTCGATCGGCGTAAGCCGCCACGGTGGCGTCGTGGGTCACGATCACGACGGCGGTGCCCTGCTCCTTCGCCATGCGCACCAGCCCGGTCAACACCCGTTCGCCGGCCAGCGAGTCAAGCGCGCCGGTCGGCTCATCGGCGAACACGACTCGCGGCGAAATGACCAGAGCGCGGGCGAGCGCGACGCGCTGCCCCTGGCCGCCCGACATCTCGCCGGGGCGGTTACCGGCTAGATCTCCGATGTCGAGCTTCTCGAGCATCGCGCGGGCGGCGCGGAGCGCGGGGCCGCGTCGCTGGCCGCCCAGCATCAAGGGCAGCGCGACGTTTTCCTCGGCTGTCAATTCAGGGATGAGCTGCCCGAACTGGAAGAGGATCCCGAACTCCGTGCGCCGCAACTCCGAGCGCCAGGCTTCCGGCTGCGTGTCCAGGCGCGTCCCGGCGTAGTAGACCTCGCCCTCGTCCGGAGGGAGGATGCCGCTCAGGCAGTGCAGCAGCGTGGATTTGCCGCTGCCGCTCGGGCCGGTGACGGCGACGACCTCGCCGGCCGCGATCTCCAGCGAGACATCCCGCAGGGCCAGCGTCGCGCCGAAGCGCTTGGTGAGCCGGCGCGCCTCGATGAGCGGAGCTTGCCCGGACCACGTCATCCCAGAACCTCCTCACGAAGCTCTTCGAGCCGCTGGCCGGTCAGTTCCATCCAGCGGAGATCGGCATCGAGGTGGGCGAGCGCGTAGTCCGCCGAGATGATGTCGGACACGCTCGCGCTGGCGTCGGACTTCAGCAGGGTCAGCTCGCGCATGCGGCGCATGTGTGCCTCCCGCTGAGCATGCAGGTATGCCTCGGCCGGCGCGCCCAGCAGCAGCGCAACCACGACCTTGGCGAACAACGCGTTGTTGATGAACGGCGCCGGCGGCTCGACTTCGGCGAGCCAGGCGTCGAGCGCGGCTCGGCCTGCCGGGGTCAGGACGTAGCGCACGCGCTCCGGCCCCTCGCCCGGCTCCGTCCCGGCCGGCTCAATCAGGCCGTCACGCACCAGGCGCTCCAGCGTCGCGTAAACCTGGCCGAAGGCGAGCGGCCGGGCCTGCGGGAAGCGCTCGTCGTAGGCGCGCTTGAGCTGGTATCCGTGTCGGGCGCTGGTCGCCAGCAGCGCCAGCAGAACATGTGACGTTGACATGGGCGCACTATACACCGGGTGTATACACTCAGTCAATACCCTCGTCCGACATTCTCTGTCCCTGCGCGTCGAGACCGCACAGCGCCGTCATTCCGGAGCTGGGACGGTACGTGGCAGGCAACAGGCGTGCCACGCGTCGTTCGTCGTATAGTCGGGGCGCGAGACAGGCTGAGTGAGCGTTTCGGGAGCAGACATGAGCGCGGCGAGCAACGGCAACATCGTGCTGGGGATCGATATCGGCGGGTCGGGGATCAAGGGCGCGCTAGTGGACGTCGAGGCGGGCGAGCTGGTTGAGCGCCGCTTCCGGATTCCGACGCCGCAGCCGTCGAAGCCGAAGAAGGTCGCGGCCGTCGTCAAGCAGATCGTCGATCACTTCGAGTGGAATGGACCGGTCGGCGCGACCTTCCCGGCGATCGTGCGCGGCGGGAGGGTCTATTCGGCCGCCAACGTGCACAAGTCCTGGATCGGGACCGATGGCCGGGCGCTCTTCGAGGCGCAGACCGGCCTGCCCTTCGAGCTGGTGAACGATGCTGACGCCGCCGGGATCGCCGAGATGACCTACGGCGCCGGCAAGGGCCGTACCGGCACGGTGCTGATGCTGACGCTAGGCACCGGCATCGGCAGCGCGCTCTTCCGCGACGGCGTGCTGGTGCCCAACACCGAGCTGGGACACCTGATCTTCAAGGGTTCCGACGCCGAGCACTACGCCGCCGACAGCGTGCGCGAGGCCGAGAAGCTGAGTTGGAAGGCCTGGGGCAAGCGCGTGGCCGCTTACCTCGACCACGTCGAATACCTCTTCAGCCCCAACCTGATCATCATCGGTGGCGGCGTCTCGAAGAAGCACGAGCACTACTTCCGCTACTTCCACACCGAGGCCCAGGTGGTGCCGGCGAAGATGCTCAACGAAGCCGGGATCATCGGCGCGGCGCTGGAGGCGCACCGCTCGATGCAGCGGGCGTAGTTTGTAGGTTGTAGTGAGTAGTCTGTAGGAAGACGGAAGACCCTCACCCCCTGGTCCCCTCTCCCAATCACCCAGTGGGTACCCGGGAGAGGGGGGAGGTGGGTGGCGTTGGCTAGCAGCAGCCGTCGCAGCAGCCGTCGTCGCAGCAGTCATCGTCGCAGCAATCGGGATCCGTGCTCTGGGCGAGCAGCGCCTGTTCCTTCGTCAGCATCGCGTAGCTCCTTTCCGTGAGCCTGCTTCACCGTCCGACCGGCCCATCCGGTCACAGGAGTAGACGCGGGTCGACGGAAATGGACGCAGCCTCAAAATCGCTGTCGAAGCTGGGCGCGAGCGGGACAGCCTATCGGGCGTTGGGTCTGCGTCCATTTTCGCGCGGCTGCGTCTACTATGGTGGTAACCGGAAAGGCACGCGCGTGACGGTGACGGAGCTCTCGACAATTCTGGAAGCGCACTACGAGCGCCTGCGGCGCTTCGTGCGGGCACGGGTGTCCAGCCCTGACGAGGCGGACGACATCGTGCAGGAGGTCTGCCTGCGCGCCGTCAGCCGGGTCGAGACGGTGCGCGACGCCGAGCGGGTCGAAAGCTGGCTCTTCCAGATCGCCCGCCACGCGATCATCGACCACTACCGCCGCACCCGGTCGGCCGCTCCGCTGCCACCGGATCTGATCGGCGTCGAGAGCATCGACGAGCCGCCGGCGCCGGACTTGAGCCGCTGCCTGCCGAGCCTGCTGGCCGGCATGGCGGAGCC
>DATGQR010000021.1:0-3552 GCA_035304105.1 Thermomicrobiales bacterium
GGCTTTTCCCTAGCTGCATAGAGGTAGTCTGCGCGATCATAAGTTGTAGTGGAGCTTGTCTCCACCCCTACGATCATTCGCAGGCGCGGTCTGGCGTAGCCTAGTCCGTCTCCACCAGCTCGCGCTCCTCTTCAGCCATCATGAACGCCTCCGGCTTGGGCTTGTAGGGGCGGGCAAGCCAGAGGGGGCGGCGCAGGTTGCCGGGACCGGGCGCCGGGCGAGTGAGAGACTTCCACTCCTCGTAGACCTGGCGGGCGCGCGCGAGGTCGACGTGGATGTCGCCGTAGCGGTCGCCGGGCCGCGCTTTGGTCACCTTGACATGCTGGTGCCAGCAGTGCTGGCCGCTGATGGGATCGGGCTGCACCGGGAAGGTCAGGTTCTGGTTGACGCCGGCGTCGCCCCACCAGACGCGCATCGTGTCCGGGTCGGAGCTCTCGAAGGGAGTGACGCCTTCCAACTGGCGCATGTCGTACTTGCCGTCGCCAGCCGGCCGGATCTCGACCTTGGCGGTCCCGATGCGGTTGTGGGCGCCGACGCCCTCTTGAACATCGGCCATCGGCTCGCCCAGGCGCCAGCGGCCCATGTGATGTGAGCAGGCCACGATGCCCGGGCGGATGCCCTCGGTCACCCAGACCTTGGCGACGAAGTAGCCGATGCGCGTCTCGATACGGATCAGGTCGCCGGTCGCGACGTTCAGCCGCGCGGCGTCCTGCGGGTGCAGCCAGGCCGGGTTGGTGTGCGAGATCTCGTAGAGCCACTTGGCATTGGCCGAGCGCGTGTGGATCACCGTCGGCAGCCGGAAGTTCGGCAGCAGCAGCATCTCGCCGGCCTCGAAGTTGATCCTCCGGCGGCTGACGTGGCTCTCGATCGCCTTCGGCACGGCGTACTCCGGCCACTTCCAGTCGCGCAGCGTCTCGGAGTAGAACTCCAGCTTCTTCGAGGGTGTCGGGAAGCCGGTCACGATCTGGCCGTCGACCTCCACGCCGACCGTCTCGGTGGCGCCGTTCAAGCCGCGCGTGGCCAACTTCGTCTCCGGGTCCACGCGCACGTCCGGCGGCGTGCCGTCCGGGAAGACCGGCTTCTCGTTCCAGGTATAGGTGGCCTTCTCGACCTCGAAGGCGCCGTAGCGGCGCATGTACTCAAGCGGCGTCAGGCCCTCGGCGGCGGCCTTCTCCGGTAGGCCCGGCACGGTGTTCTCGAACATCCAGCGGTAGTGCTCTTCGATGGTGATCTTCTCGCCCGGGCGATATGGCGACTCGTAATGCTTGCGGATGCCCAGTTCGCCGTCCGGGTCGATGCGCCAGGAAAGCTCGATGAAGAACTCGTCCTCCTCCCAGACCTCTCCGGGGTTGGCCTGCCAGGTGTAGTCGACTTTCTTGCCCAGGCGCTCCATCGCCACCCGCACGACTGGCTGTCGGAAGCCGAACCAGCGGCTGGCGTGCGTCTCCTGGCTCTGGTTGTCGTGGCGCTCCGGGCCGTGGCCCATTGGCAGGACGTAGTCGGCGTACCAGGCCGTCTCGTTCCAGGTGGGCGTCAGGGCGATGTGCAGGCCGATGCGCGACTCGTCGGTCAGCATCTCGATCCAGGCGAAGCCGTCCGGGTTGGTCCAGACCGGGTTGTAGACGCGCGTGAAGTAGACGTCGATCTTGCGCTCCGGCCCGGCGTCCTGCAGCAGATAGGGCATCAGGAACGACATCTCATGGTGTGCCAGCGGGTACTCCTTGGGCCACATGATCTCGTTCCACTTGCTCTGCGGCCCCGGCTTGTTCCAGGGCGTCGGGACGAATTTGTCCCAGGCGTTCGGCGAGGTGCCGCCCTCGGTGCCGACCGAGCCGGTCAGCACATTGAGCAGGAACAGGCAGCGCGCCACCTGCCAGCCGCCCAGGTTACCGGCCGAGGCGGCCCGCCAGTTGTGGGTCGCGAAGCGCGAGCCGGCCGCCGCGATCTGACGGGCGATATCGACGATCTGCTCTGCCGGGACGCCGCTCTCCTCCTCGGCCCGCTCGGGCGTGTACTCGGCGTAGAGGTCCCGCAGCGCCTCGATGAAGCTGTCGACGTTCAGCGGCAGGTCCGGCCGCTCGTTCCGTAGGTAGCTCTCCCAGTTGACCCAGCGGCGGATGTACTCGCGGTCGTAGCCGCCCTCATCGAGGATGACCTTGGCCATCGCCAGCAGCACGGTCGGTTCCGAGCCGGGCCAGGTCGGTAGCCAGTAGTCGGCCATCGAGGCAGTGTTGGAGAGGCGCGGGTCCATCACGGCCAGCTTCGCGCCGGCCATCTTGCCCTCCATGATGCGCTGGGCATGCGGGTTGAAATAGTGGCCCGTCTCCAGGTGCGACGAGATCAGCAGGATGAACTTGGCGTTGGCGTGGTCGGGCGACGGGCGGTCGATGCCCATCCAGGCGGCATAGCCGAAGCGCGCGCCGGCCGAGCAGACGTTAGTGTGCGAGTTGTGACCGTCGATGCCCCAGCTCTGGAGCACCTTCTCCATGTAGCCGTCTTCGCCGGGGCGGCCGACGTGATACATGATTTCGTTATGTCGATCTTCGAGCAAGGCCTTGCGGATGCGCCCGCCGATGTCGTCCAGCACCTCATCCCAGGTGGTGCGCACCCACTGGCCGGAGCCGCGCTCGCCGGCGCGCTTGAGCGGGTAGAGGATGCGGTCGGGGTCGTAGACCTGGTTGATCGTGGCCGGGCCCTTGGCGCAGTTGCGGCCGCGCGAGCCGGGGTGTAGCGGGTTGCCCTCCAGCTTGCGAATCCGCAGCGTCTCCTTGTCGACGTAGGCCAGCAGCCCGCAGGCGGCCTCGCAGTTGAAGCAGATCGTCGGGACGAGCGTGTAGCGCCGCTCGACCCGCTCCGGCCAGGCCTTCGGGTCCAGCTCGACCCAGTCATCCCACTGCTCGACCGGCGGGTAGGAGCGCAGCCCGCTGGTGACTGCCGGGTCCCACGGCTCAGTCGGCGCCATCGACGCCTCGGCCTCTCGGACTGCCCGCTCGATTGCGCGTTGCTGGTCGATACGTTCCATCTGATCCGCCATGTGCGTGTTCGTTTCTCCGCGTTGCTGGTTTCGATCCCTCGAACCCATTGTAGACAGGACCGGGCTACACTGCATGGCACGATGTCTTGTGCAGTAAGGAGTGTCTGATGGGTCGCGAGCCTGGCCGCCCCGATGGATCCAATCGCCCGCCGCTCGCTCCGGGGATCGGCGTTGCCCTCGGCGCCGGCATCGGGGCGGCGCTCGGCGCTGCCTCCGACGTCTCGATCGCGCTCAGCGTGGCCGTCGGAGCGGCTATCGGGGGCGTGATTGGCGCGATCATCTGGAACACTTCCGCGCGGCGGTAGCCGAATCGTTTATCAAGTCGCCTTCGTTCCTCGCCGAGGTCGGCGTAGTCCTACGCCCCTCTTATGGGCAGCACAGTCACAGTGACGTGGTACTCACCAGAGGAATCACGAAATGTATCAGATAGACATCGTAACACGTAAGGGGCAGGTTACGATTCCGGCTGAGATGCGAAAGGCGCTCGCCATGAAGGTGGTCGAGTGGCCTTTGAGCTC
>DATGQR010000022.1:0-13515 GCA_035304105.1 Thermomicrobiales bacterium
TGAGACCGTCTCCGCCCGCGACGGGTGTACGAAGAGCTGGTTGAGGTATTGCCGTTGAGTCTCTCCCAACGTCTGCCGGGACTGCCGCAGCCGCGCATGGCGTTGATCGGGCGCGAGCGCGAACTGGCGGCGGCGCACCACATCCTGGCCCAGCCCGAGACGCGCCTGCTGACCCTCACTGGTGTCGGTGGCGGCGGCAAGACGCGTCTGGCTCGCCAGCTGCTCGCCGACCTGGCGCCCGGCTTCCCCGGCCGCTGCTGGCTGGTCGAGCTGGCGCCGGTCGTCGAGCCCGAGCTGATCCCGGTCGTCGTGGCCGAGGCGCTCGGCCTCCACGAGTCCAGCGCCGTCAGCTCCCAGGCCGCACTGGTCGCTGCCCTGGCCCCGGCGCCCGCGCTGCTGCTGCTCGACAACTGCGAGCACCTGATCGAGGCGTGCGCCGCCTTCGTCGATGGGCTGCTCGACGCCTGCCCGCAGGTGCGCGTGCTGGCGACCAGCCGCGAGCCGCTGCAGATCGCGGGCGAGCGCCAGTACCGCCTGCCGCCGCTGGCGGTGCCGGCATTGGAGGCGGGGGAGCGGCTCGAAGAGATCGCGGCCTATCCGGCGGTGCAGTTGTTCGTGGCGCGCGCGCAGGCCCAGGAGCCCGCCTTCGAGCTGACGGCGGAGAACGCGGCGTTGGTGGGGCGCATCTGCGCGCGGCTGGACGGCATCCCGCTGGCGCTGGAGCTGGCGGCGGCGCGAGTGCGGGTGCTGGGGGTGGGGCAGCTGCTGGCGCGGCTGGATGACAGCTTTCGGGTGTTGACGGGCGGCAGCCGGGTGGCACCGACGCGGCATCAGACGCTGCGCGGTGCGCTGGCGTGGAGCGACGCGCTGCTGACTGAGCCGGAGCGCGCCGTCTTTCTGCGCCTGGCGGTGTTTGCCGGCGAGTTTCAGCTCGAAGCGGTGGAGGCCGTCTGCGCCGACGCCCCACAACATCAGATCCTGGACGCGATCACGGGCCTGGTCAACAAATCGCTGGTGGTGGCGGAGAGCGAGGCGCGCATGGCCTGGTATCGCCTGCTGGAGCCGGTGCGCCAGTACGCGATGGAGCGGCTGGCGGAGCAGGGCGCCCTGGGGGCGGCTCGCGCCCGACATGCTGCGTACTACCTCGCTTTGGGAGAGCGGGCGACGGCCGGCCTGCGGCGTTTGGAGCAGGTGGCATGGCTCGAACGCCTGGAGCGCGAGCAGGGCAACCTGCGCGTCGCGCTCGAATTCGCGCGCCAGCAGGATGACCCGGCACTCGAGCTGAGCCTGGCCGTGGCATTCGCGCTCTACTGGGAGATGCGCGGGCACCTGACCGAGGGCCTGCGATGGTTGCGCGATGCGCTGGCGCGGGGGCCGGAGGCCGATCACGTCCCGCTGCGTATGCGCGCCTACGCCGCGGCCGGGCGGCTGTCCTACTTCCTGGACCACTCGCTGACGTCCACCTACGTGGAGGCCGAGCAGTTCACCCGCCAGAGCCTCCACCTCGCCGAACAGCTGGGTGACGAGCAGGCGGTCGCCACGGCGCTCTGCGATCTCGGCATGATCCACCGCCTACAGCGCGATCTCGCGGGCTCGGTGGCGTGCCTCGAAGGGGCGCTCGTGCGCTTTCGAGCCGGCGGCGACGTGCATGGCGCGGCGGTCGCGCTGCTGAACCTCGGAGGCGTGACCTACATGCAGGGCGATCACGAGCGAGGGACCCGTCAGCTCCAAGAGAGCCTGGAGCAGCTCGACGCGATCGGCGACTTGCGCTTCGCGGCGGCGGCGCAAGTGCTGCTGGCCGCAACCGCCCAGGACCAGCGGGAGTTCGATCAGGCGATCCAGCTGCTGGTCGAAGGGCTGACGACGCACGATCAGCTGGGCGATCGCTGGTTCGTCACCTTCGATCTATTCGCCCTGGCCGACGTCCTCCTGGACGCCGGACAGATTGGTGAAGGCGTCAGGTTCATGGCGACGGCCCACGCGCTGGCGGAAGGGTTGGGCAGCCCCGTCGCCGGCACAGCCTTCGCAGAGGCCATCAAGCGCGTCGAGTCGCTGCGCGGGGAGGAGTGGTTTGGGGCGGTCTGGGACGCGGGCTACGCGCTCGACCCGCGGGCGGTCGTCCCGGTGGCTCGCGCGCTGCTCGACGGCCGGGAGCCTGTCGACGGGCCCGATCCACTCACACGCCGGCAGCGCGAGGTGGCCCGCTTGATCGCCACGGGCTACACCGATCGCCAAATCGCCGAGGAGCTCTTTCTCTCGGTGCATACCGTTGGCGTCCACGTCCACAACATCCTGCAGCGCCTCGAGCTGCGCTCCCGCCATCAGGTGGCGGAGTGGATGACGTCCCGCGAGCGTCGCGGCGCTGGCGCCCCGGATGCGGCGGACCGCGACCCTTCCTGAGGATCACGCGGCGCTCCGTCGCCCGCCGCAGATATACAGAACCCCCGAGCCGGAAATACAGAATCTCGTTATAGCGGCCTCGCAGCGGCGCTCATTACGATCGCATGTGAGAGATCAGCACGCAGCCAGCGACATCGGTGATCTGAAGGCGCCCTGCCTGGGCGGGGAATTGCCACATTCACCGTAAGGGAGAGCCATGCACGCCTCGGTGTTTCGCCTCGACCTGGGGGACTGCGCGACGCCTCGCGAGCGCTGGCGGGCCGGTCGCTCGTTGGCGGCCACGCTAGCCGCCGTGAAGGGCTTCGTCGCGTTCATCGCGCTCGAAGCCGAGGACGGCGCGGTCGCGGGGATGTGCATCTGCGTGGATGCGGAGGCACTGGAAGCGGCCGGGCGGACGGCGCACGCCTGGCAACGCGAGCGCGGCGGGCAGATCGAGGGGCAATCGAGTTCGAGCAGGCAACTGCTGATCGCCGGCGAGGTGATCGTCCAGCGTGGTTTCTAGCCAGGCACGCGGCGAGCCGGACATCGACACTGACCCGGCCTGGCTCGGGAGCGACTCACGGCAAGGAAGGAAACGAATATGAGCGGTCAGCGAGTCTTCCCGCGGCGCAGGAGACGGTTCAGGCTGCCGATGCGCATCGTCGCCCCGCTGCTGGCCGCGCTCACGCTGGTCATGCCGTTACGCATGATCTCGACCCCGTTGGCCGTGGAGCGAACTGCGGCGCAAAGCATCGAGATCTGCGGGGTCAACCCGTCACCAGACTACATCGTCCAGGATTGCGATCTGCGCGACGCCGGCTTCCGCGAGCTGGAGCAGCAGACGATCAACGATCTGCTGGCCGTTCACGGGCTCCCGGCGTCAGACTACAGCAAGCTGATCGAGTGGGAGCCCGACGCCATCCGCGCCGCGATGTTCGCCAGCATCGTGACGATGATCCTCAAGGACCCTGCCCAGCGCACCCCGACCGAGCAATCCATCGTCGATGCCATGACCGAGCGCGTGCACGCCCGCCGCGTCGCGGCCGCGCAATTTTCCCTCACCCAGTACAACCATTGGAAACTGGACCCGTGCTATTACGAAGCCCCGCCCGGATTCACGTATGACGGCTTGGCACGCTGCTCTACGCCGATTGGCGGCGTGTTCGTCCCGCCGCGCCCGCCATCGCTAGAGGAGTTCCTGGCGTATGGGAACGCGCATATCTACGCCGACTTCATGGACGGCGGCATCGCCCAGGTGGCGGCTGCCGACGCCGCCCGGATGTTGGGCCTCGTCTTCGGGCTGGTGGCCGCCGCTGGCGCGGCCGCAATCGGCGCCGTCGTCGGCGCGTCGCTGACGGTATCCTCCGCGCTGATCGCGGCGATCCATCCATTCCTGGCTGCCGCCGTAGCCGGGTCGAATTCGGCTGTCGCGATCGCGGCGGTAGCCGGTGCATCGGCCGGTGGCGTGGGCGCAGCCTCAATCGCCGCGTTGGTCGGCATCATCGTGGCCGCTCTCGTCATCGCCATCATCCAGTTCATCACGGTCTTCACAGACGAGGCCATTCCGGGCCAGCTGCAAGACAACCTGAACGCCGCGATCAACACCCCAATCGATCTCGCCCAGTTGCTGCAGACTAAGGAGGGTAAGACCGAGATTTTCGCGACGTTTCTCCTGGAGACGATGCCTGACTTCTCTCACACCGTCTCGGCGCCTCCCCCCGGCCCATCGTTCATCATCACCGATCCGGGCGGCGCCACGTCGCGCAGTCAGACGCTGGAGTTCGTCTGCTGGCATCCGGTCGATTGCGGCGCCGACGCCCTGCAGTCGGCGCGCCTGAGCGGCGGCTGGTTCGTGGCGCAGAGCGCCAGTGACCCGAATGGGCCGGAGCGCATGGCGCTCGGCATCGACTACCTGAACTGGGGCGCTCAGGCCTGGACGGCCTGGCGCATCGGCCCCACCGAATTTCTCCATACCCGCACCGGAGATGACTCTGAGCCGTTCGTCAGCAACGAAATTCGCTACCTGGAATTCAACGGGACGGCGATGATGCCACTCATCGCGGTGGTCAACGGGCCGCCGTCGGCGCCGGGTGCGCCGATCGCCAGCAGCGCGGTCAACAACGGCGTCTTCAACCTCACCTGGGACGCCTCCACGGACCCCGAAGGCGACGCCGTGACGTACACCCTCCAGCGCGTCAAACCGCCGGAGTGCCAGGATTTCTGTAGCGAGACACTCGAGACCATCGCGAGTGGACTGACGACGAACCAGTACGCGTTCACGAGCAGCGCGCCAGAGGGCCCCGGCAATTGGACCTATCGCGTGACGGCCACCGACGGCGACGTGGCCACGCCCGGGGCAACATCTGCGCCCGTGCTGGTGGATAACCGCCCGCCGTTGATCTTCTTCAAGAGTCGCACGGAAGCCAACGAGCACGGCTGGAACAACGGTGATGTCACGGTCACCTGGGTGTGCTTCGATACGAATGAAGATAACCCGGCTACCGGCCCCGGCGGCATTCCCATCATCGTGATCGATCCCGATGGGCCGCCGGTCTCCGGCGTTGTCGCCGAGAGCGTCGACCAATCGGTGACGGGCGAAGGCGTCGATCAGTCCGTCACCGGCACGTGCGAGGACCATGCCGGCAACCGGGCCGAGCACACGGTCAGCGGCATCAACATCGACACGACCCCACCGACGGCTTCGTTTGAGGGCCCCTACACGGCGGAGGAAGGCTCGACGGTTGAGCTGAACGGCACGCCTTCGAGCGATAGCCTCTCGGGGATCGCCAGCACCTCCTGGTCGGTCGATCAGGACGATGTATTCGACGACGGCGACCCGGCATACTTCACGCCGCTCGATGGACCGGCCGTCTATGAGGTCAAGCTGCGCGCGGTGGATAAGGCCGGTAACGAAGCCATTGCCTCCACGACTGTGACCTCAACCAACGCGTTGCCCACTGTCTATGCCCCGGATATCCTCCCGGACCCCTCGGAGGAGGGCGAGTTCGTTGAGGCCAGCGCGGCGTTCAGCGATGCCGGAATGGATGATGCGCACCGCTGTGAGATCGACTGGGGCGACGGGACGACGGCGATCGGAACAATCGCCGGCATGGTCTGCTCCGGCGGTCACGTCTATGCCGATGATGATCCGAGCGGGACGGCGGCGGATGTCTATACGATCACCTTCACCGTGCAGGACACCGATGGCGGCATCGGGCAGGCCAGCGTCATCCACACCGTCAACAACGTCGCTCCCACGATCACCGGGATCAACTTCGATGGTTCCATACCGCAGGGGAGTTCGGTCACTATGAGCGTGGAGGCAATCGACGTTGCAGGGGCGCTCGACCCGCTCTCCTACGCTTTCGACTGCGACAACGACGGCTACTACGAGACTGCCGGGTCCGGCTCGCAGGGTACCTGCGCGCTCGACCCCGCCCGCGCCGTCTCGACGATCGGCGTGCGGGTCAGCGACGACGACCTGGGTGTGACAATCGACAAGGTGAACGTCAGCCAGACCGTGACGCTCTGCGCCAACCGCTACACCGGGGCGCTGGGGGCGCCGCTGGCCAGCGGGCAGTGCCCGAGCGTCAGCACGACCCTCACGATGCCGGGCGCGAGCGGGGAGACGCTCTGCATCCAGCGCTATACCGGGGAGTTGAACTGGGCGCCGCGTGGCAATTGCTCGCCGGTTCACGCCGTCCACGTCGTGCCGGATGACGGCCCGCTGGCCTTCTGCCAGAACCGTTACACCGGCAATCTGCGCTACACGCCGTCCGGCGCTTGTAGCCCGGTCGAGCGGGCCGGCGTCATCCCGGGCACGCTCGAGGACGGCTCGTAGGCGGGGCTACGCCTGCTCGCGGCACTCGCTCAACGAGCGCAGCTGCCGGCCGTCGGCGTCGAAGTTGGCGGGATCGAGCCAGCGCTCGAAGCCGGCCTCGACCTCCGGCCACTCGCTGTCGATGATCGAGTACCACGCCGTGTCGCGGTTGACGCCCTTGACGATGATGTGGTTGTAGAAGATGCCCTCGAAGCGGAAACCGAAGCGCGTGGCGGCGCGCCGAGAGGCGTCGTTGAGCGCGTTGCACTTCCACTCCAGGCGGCGGTAGCGGAGGTCGCTCATGGCGTAGCGCATCATCAGGTAGATCGCTTCGGTCGCCGCCAGGGTGCGCTGGAGGATGGGCGCGAACCAGATGTGTCCGATCTCGATCGAGCCCTGAAGCGGGTGGATGTTCAGGTAGCTGGCCATGCCGGCGGCGCGGTCGCTGGCCAGGTCGCGGATGGCGAAGAACATCGGGTCGGCGGTGGCCGCGCAGGTCCGTAGCCAGGCGCGGAACGCGTCTGGCGAGTCGAACGGGCCGTAGGGCAGGTAGTCCCAGATGGCCGGCGAGCCCTGCTCGCCGTGCGAGAGATCCCACAGATCGGCGGCATGCAGCGCTGGATCGAGCGGCTCCAGGCGCGCTGCGCGCCCTTCCATGCTCTGGCAGCGCGGGTAGACGCCGCTCGGTAGCGGGTCGACCGGCGCTCTCGATAGCGGGCGGCGTTGCGCAAGTTCCTCGTGCATGCAGTGTTCCTCTCCAGCACCCCGATTGGCGTGTTAGGCTGGTCATCACCGAGGCGCATCATAACGTTGAAGATGGAGGCAGCGGCATGGGATTCCATAGCTATCTGGGAACCGACAAGGGCGTCTACAGGCTCGACGGCGGTGCGCTGGAGCCGCTCGGCCTGGAGGAGTACCGCGTCTCGGCGATCTACGCGGCCAGCAACGGCAATGGGCACGACTTGATCCTCGCCGGGACCTACGGCGACGGGCTTTATCGCAGCGCCGATTCCGGTGCGACCTGGGAACCGGTCACTGAGGGGTTGACGGCCTCGGCCTTTCGCACGATTCAGACGGACCCGACCACGCCCAGCGCGATCATCTGCGGCACCGAGCCGGCGCGCGCCTTCCGCAGCACCGACGGCGGCAGGAGCTGGCAGGGCATGGACGGCATTAAGGAGATCCCGTCGGTGCCGGACTGGTATCTACCCTACTCCCCGCGCGCTGGCGCGCTGCGCAACTTCTACGCGCCGCCGGGCGGGGGCGGCCGCATGCTGGGTGCGGTCGAGGTCGGCGGGCTCCTGGAGACGAACGATGCCGGCGAGACCTGGCGCCTGCTGGACTTCGAGCCGGACGACGACTTCCACTATGTCACTGGCCACCCGCGAGACGCCAGCCTGCTCTACGTCGCGCTGGGCTGGGCGTCTCTCGACCGCGGGCGCGACCGGGGCGGTGAAGATCCGCTCGGCGGCGTCGCGCGCTCCGAGGATGGCGGCCACACCTGGGCAAAGTTCCACACCGACTACACCCGCGCGGTGATCGTCCCGCCGGCGAACGACGGCCTCTTGCTGACGGCCCCGGCTCAGCGCGTGGGCCGGCTGGGCCGCATCGAGGTCTCGGCCGATGGCGGCGAGAGCTGGGAGGACGCCAGCGCCGGGCTGGAATCGCCGATGGAGGATATGGTCGAGGTGTTCGTGCCCGCGCCGGACGGCTCGATTTGCGCGGTCTGCTCGGCGGGCCGGCTGACGGTTTCGGAGCCGGGGCCGTGGCGCTGGCGGTCGATGCTGCCGGACGGCGCCGGCGTAGCGGTCGAGGCGATCAGCTTCGTCAACGGGAGCTAGCGAGACGCCAACGAAGACACCGGCCCCGCGGGGCCGGTGTCTTCCTTCTCTGCGCAAGTCCTGCGAATCGTGATTGGGCCGCGTTACTCTTTGGACTCCGAGCCGTTGGCCGACTCCGAGCCATTCGGGACCCAGGTCTGGGCCCAGTCATCCACGGCGGCGACGACGCTCTCGAGCGCCTTGCCCTTATTTGTCAGCAGGTACTCAATACGTACCGGCTTATCCGGGATGACGACGCGCTCGACGATGCCCTCGGCTTCGAGCTCCTTGAGCCGCACCGATACCAGCCGGTCGCTGAGACCCGGGATCGTGGCGGTCAGTTCGCTGAAGTGCTTGGCGCCGTTGAGCATGGCCCGAATGATCGCACCCGTCCATCGACGCCCGATCAGCTCCACCGCGTGGTGGTACTTCGGATTAAAGGTCGTCGATTCGCGTTGCGCCTCAGTATTACTTCTCATAACAGGACTATATGTCGTCACCCGCTCTCCCAACTAGATCATCTAGTCCTAGATAACCGGCCCGCGACTAGATGTCGCTCCGCCGAAAGACCGGTGGACCACCCGACGATCACGCTGCCTAAAGTTAGTGTGGCACTAAGTGTCACCTCGTAATCAGAACGTATGAAAACGCAAACGGTTGCGTGCCCGCAGGGGCTATCCTTCGGTAAGACAGTTCGACGAGGCGCGACTCCACGGAAAGGTTGCCACAATGCCAGACGCGACTTCAATATCTGCATACCTCAACATCATCACCAAGCGGGAGATACGAAAGTACGCCGATCGGGAAATTCCCGACGACGCCCTCGAACGCATGCTGCAAGCCGGCCGCGCCACCGGCAGCTCGCGCAACAGCCAGCCCTGGCGCTTTTACGTTATTCGCAATCGCGACGTGTTGAATCAGCTCGCCGAATGCGTCTACGAGCCGGACAATATAAAGGGTTGCCAGCTCGCGATCGCCCTGGTCATGACCCGCCCGCGCGGCTTCGATGCCGGGCGCGCCGCTCAGAATATCGCCCTGGCCGCCTGGGCTGACGGCATCGGCACCTGCCCGAACGGCATCCACGATATGGAGCGTGTGCGCGCCATACTTGATCTCGAAGAGGGCTGGGACGTGGCGACGATCCTCAGCGTCGGCTACCCGGCTGAGCCGCTACGGCCACGCGGGCGCGATCCGAAAGCTATTCTTGAGCGGATCGATCGCAAGCCGCTCGAGGAGCTGACGCACTGGATCGATTAGCCGCGGATGCGAGCCGTGTCATCGAGAGGGGGCAGGATGACCAATGTGCTGGTGGTGGGGTCGGGCGGTCGGGAGCATGCCCTGGCCTGGAAGCTGAGCGAGAGCGACGGCATCGGGGCGCTCTATTGCGCTCCCGGTAACGCCGGGACGGCCGCGATCGCCACCAACCTGCCGGTTTCCGACAGCGACCTGGATGGGATCGAGCTCGCCGTCGAGGAGCACGGCATCGACCTCACCATCATCGGCCCCGAAGCGCCGCTGGCCGCCGGGTTGGCCGACCGCCTGCGGGCGCGCGGCCACCTCGTCTTCGGCCCTAACCAGGCTGCCGCCCAGATCGAGAGCAGCAAGCGCTGGGCCAAGGAGATCATGGAGGAGTGGGGCGTCCCGACCGGCCGGGCGCGGATCGTCACCAGCGCTGCCGAAGCGCAGGCCGAGGTCGAGTCGGCGGCGTTGCCGATCGTCGTCAAGGCCAATGGATTGACGACCGGCAAAGGCGTTTACGTCTGTCCCGAGCGGGACGAGGCTCGCCGCGCCGTGCGCGCGCTGATGGAGGAAGAGATCTTCGGCGCCGCCGGCGCCACCGTCCTGATCGAGGAGTACCTCACTGGCATGGAAGTCTCGCTGCTGGCGGTCACCGACGGCGAGACGGTCGTACCGCTGATCCCGGCGTGCGATTACAAGACGATCGGCGAGGGCGACACCGGCCCGAACACCGGCGGCATGGGCGCCTACGCCCCGCCGTCCGCGGTCGGCCCCGAGCTCGTCGACCAGATCGAGCGCGACATCATCCGGCCCACCCTGGATGGCATCCGCGCGCGGGCTGGCGAGTACCGCGGCGTGCTCTACGCCGGTCTGATCCTGACCGAGTCCGGCCCCAAGGTGCTGGAGTTCAACTGCCGCTTTGGCGACCCCGAGACACAGGTGGTCCTGCCGCTGCTGGAGTCAAACTTCCTGGAGCTGTGTCTGGCGACGGCGCGCGGCGAACTGGCTTCGCTCGCGCCACTGCGCTGGCGTGAGGGCGGCGCCGTTGCCGTCGTGCTGGCCAGCGCGGGCTATCCGGGGCCCTATGAAACTGGCAAGCCGATCCACGGCCTGGACGCACTGCCAGAGGGCGGCCTGGTCTTCCACGCTGGGACGGCGCTGCGGGACGGCCAGGTGGTGACGGCCGGCGGGCGCGTGCTGGCGGCCGTTGGGCGTGGCCCGGACCTGGCGGCGGCGCGGGACCTGGCCTATCGCACGGCTGACGCGATCTCGTTCGAGGGCGCCTATCGGCGGGGAGATATCGCGGCGCGCGAGCTGGACGGCGCGGCGATTAACTAGCCACCCCCTGGCCGGGTGCGGGAACAGCCAGGGGGTGACGGAGAGGAGGGAGACGTCGCGGCCGGGAGCTGGGAGGGAGAGGGCACTCCCGGCCCGGTTCCGTTAATTTTCAGTTCCTCGATCAGGAAGCGAACGTGCTCCCCGACCCAATCTGGATCCAGCCGTGCTTGACCGCATACAGCACGGCCTGCACGCGATCCGAAACTTCCAGCTTGCGCAGCACGCTGGTCATGTGGTTCTTGACCGTCTGCTCGGTAATGAACAGCGCCTCGGCGATCTCCTTGTTCGAGTAGCCCTGCGCCACGCAGTCCAGCACTTCCACCTCGCGCACCGAGAGCGGCATCTGGTTGGCGGACGACGGCGAGGCCTTCTTGCGGTCCCCGGAGAGGTTGCGGAACTCGTTGAGCACCTTGCGGGCCAGCTGCGGGCGGCTCAGCACCGTCGCGTTGATCAGTTGCTCGCCGTTGGCGATGCGGGTCAGCGAGTCGATGAGTTCCTGCGCCTCGATGTCCTTGGACAGGAAGGCCGATGCGCCGACGCGCACGGCATCGAACAGGCGGTCGTCGTCGATGTGCATCGAGACGATGACGATATGGGAGGTCGGATGCTGCTTCTTCAGGATGCGCGCGATCTTGAGCCCGGTGACGCCAGGGAGCTGAATGTCGGTCAAGACCAGATGTGGCTGGTGGATGTCGGCCAGCCGAATTGCTTCGTAGCCTGTCGACGCCTCGGCGACGACGGTGAAACGACCACTCTCTTCGATCAGGCGGCGGATGCCCTGGCGGAAGAGGGGGTGGTCGTCGACGATCATGATGGTGTTGCGCTCGCCTGCCATCTCCTGTGAACCTCCCGGTTGCTGCGGCCCTGCTCCGAGCCGCCAAGTGGAACCACTAGACCCTGTACAACAACTGCGCGCCGTCGACGTGCCGAACAGACATCCCAGTGTCTGGTACTTTCGGCCGGGTCCCTAACCCGGCGCGAACAATTGCCATCTGCGTATGAGGATAGGGCAAGGCTAGCAGTCGGTCTATGATGCATTATGGTCAGTGGATGAAGTGCCATATTCCCAGTACTCGCCGGTACATGGGTCCTAGTACCCGCGAACGTACGCAGTGCGATGGCGAGCGATCGGCTGTGTGGCTAGCGCTCGAGCGCTGCCAGATACAGGGAAACCGCCGTCATTGTTTTGCCGTCGGCTATTAATCCATCCCTCATCAGTCCCGGAACATCGGCGGGGTCAACCACGACGATGCGCAGAATCTCGTCAGGGTCCGGCGTAGGACCCCGGCCGCCAACGGCAAGCGCCTTAAATAGGACGATTTCCTCGTTGGCCCAGCCGGGGCTGGTGTAGAAGCGCGCGAACTCCTCGATCCTTTCCGCCCGGTAGCCGGTCTCTTCGAGCAATTCCCGCCGGGCAGTCTCGTCCGCCGGCTCGTCCGGCTCGCGGGTGCCGGCCGGGATCTCCAGCAGCTTGCGGCCGATGGCGTAGCGGTACTGCTCGACCATCACGATCCGACCCTCCGGCGTGATCGGCAGAATGCCCACGGCGCCGGGGTGCTCGACGACCTCGCGCGTCGTGCGGCGGCCGTCCGGCATCTCCACCTCGTCGACCCGCAGGCTGACGATTTTTCCGCTATAAGCCCGGCTGCTGGAGCGTGCTCTTTCCATGGGCTCGCGCCTTTCTATCTAAAGGGAATGGCTAGCTCACCGGTTGGCTGTCGCCGTCGTGCCGGTGAGTGATGTCAAAGTTTCCGCAACCGCCGCGCACCGCCCGCAGCGGCGGCTGGGTGTGATTGAATGGGGCGTGCGGCCGGCCATCGCTGGCCTGTAAGGATAGTGGTGTTTGGCCGGCCGCTGAAGAGGTGTGGGACCCGATACGATGATCGAAGACGCGCTACAGGGTGGATGGCATCAATGAGTAGCATCAACGCAGCCCACGATCCCGCGCTGGCCTGGCCGGAAGACGGGCAAATTGGGGCCGCGCGCAGTGGGCGCCCGCTCACTTCTTATCTGTCGCTGGCGGCGATGATCGTCCCGGCGGTGATTCTGCTCGGCATCGGCCTGCTGGCCGGCGCGCCACCGAAGGGTGATGACATCGAGCAGGGCGTGACCATCGGCGATGTCTCCGTCTCCGGTGGCGACTGGGAGAAGGTCGGGCCGAAGCTTCAGGCTGCCTTCGATGACTTCGTCCAGACGCCCGTACGCCTGGTAGTGGCCGGCAATGAGATCGAAGTGACGCCGGCCGAGCTGGGGCTGACCTTCGACCTCGAGGCGACTCACGAGCGCGCCCTGGGTATCGGCCGCGGCGGGCTCTTCACTGGCGCCGGCGAGCGCCTGATCGCGCATACGCGCGGCTACGAGGTAGACCCGGTGGTGCGGGTGGACGAGCAGGCCTTCCTGGCCGTGATCGAGCCACTGGCCCAGGAGGCGCTGGTCCCGCCGGTCAACGCGAGCTTTCATTTCGACGGCGAGCAGCTGACCGTGCGCCCGGGCGAGGACGGCGTCGGGGTCGACCCCACCGCGGCGCTGCAGCAGCTGATCGACCGCGCGGTGGAGATGCGGAGCGGCGGCATGATCGAGGCGCCGACCACAGTCGTCGAGCCCGAGATCACCACCGCCCAGCTGGAGGCCGCGCTCGATGAAGCCCGGCGCCTCAGCTCCGGATCGCTCAACCTGACCGACGGCGACGCGGCCTGGCAGCTGGCATCGCCGGACCTGGCGCAGTTGATGGCCTATGAGGATGGCCGGGTAGTGCTGAACGAGGCACTACTCGAAGCGCGCATCGCGGCCCTCGCGCCGTCGATCGACCAGATCGCGCGCAACGCCGAGATCATCCGCAACGAGGACGGCACCTTCACGATTCGCGACGAGCAGATCGAGCGCAAGCTCGACGTTGAGGCGACGACTGAGGCGGCGGTC